>DASVDU010000168.1:0-6580 GCA_036380915.1 Hyphomicrobiaceae bacterium
GGATAATCAAGGCTTCGGAACCATTCGCCGCGGCCGCACTCTCTGCTCTAGCTACCGTTCGTCCTTACCAATTTGCAGGAATGATACGGAGGGCTTAAGTCTCACGTGAGACCTCTTAAAACCAAAGATTTCGTAAACGCCGTCAACTATCTGAGCGGTCGTTGGGTGGGAATTTCGCGGGTCTTGCCCCCACGAATTAAGCTGTTTAAAGTTCTCTGCAGTAAAGAACTCGCGAAAATCGCAAATGTCCTCCACGACTTTGTCAATACTTTCATTTGCCCGTCTGAGTTTCCTATCGGCAATGATGCGGTCATTCTCCGGAACAACGGCCAAGTGCTGAAGAACTTCCTCCGGATCGGAGGATATATACAAGGCTTGAAGTAATGGCCGCGCCTCCCTCAATACTTTCGTGGGCTCGAACCTGACCTTAAAAATGACACGAGTTCCGCGAACTGTCCCAACCGGAACGAAGACCGATTGGCGCCGAGCCCCGTCCCCTGTCTCGCTCTGGCCGTCATCTGGTACTACCAGAAAATTTCCGTGCTGGCGGGACATTTGTCTTAGCACGCGCAAGAGTGGGCCAGCCCTTTGCCGGAGTTTTCGGCGCAGCCTTTCTGCCTCAGCAGCTGCCTTTTCAAGGGTGTCAAGCAAAGCGAGCCTTCCAGGCACAAGGGGCAAATGCAATAGTAGACGATCGTCTACCTGCTGCAGTTCAATTCTTCGCGCATATTCTCTGTTTGCGGCCCGAGTGACATTGCTGTCGGCACAATCATGCCCAATCAGATATAGGCACTTAAGGTTCACAGCATAAACTAAGCGCCCATCGAGAAATTTTCCTGTTCCAGGGCTGCAAATAGCGCAAGGTATTCCTTCGAGATTCGGGCGCTGACGCCGTTCAACCGCGAACGGCGCTATAATTACGTAGGGTTCATTCTTGCTTAGCGGTTCGTGGCAAATTCCGTTGAAAGTTTCAGGTAAACCCGTCTTTCGAACGTGCTCAAGAAACTCTGATTTGAGATGATAAGGCGGTTCGCTGAACTGGCGTGGAACACCGTTGGCATTCTGTGTAGCGACATTCCGTCTCACATCGCCCCCGAGATATAGCCGAATCACAATTCGGCATTGTTTGCGCGAGCAGCACTCAAACCACCCCTTAATTCTAGGTTATCCACCAGATTTCTTTCATCTCAGCAGAACCACTACCAACCCCACCTTCCGTATCCTCCCCAATACCGCCCGCAGATCCTCCGCAACACCTCCCGCTCCACCTCCGGAAAAGCCGCTGCGAACAGATCGACGAGCTCCCGCAGCGTCCGCGGCTGCTCCAGCGCGCGCCACACCGCAGCCGCCATCGGATCGAGGTGGTGGTTCGTGTCAGTGGTAGGGACGGCGGCGAAAAAGGGAGTCGTCGACCTGACGAGCCGCGATGTCGGGGGCGCGGACGTAAAGGAGCGGCATCATGGGTGGACGTGAGATACGCCGAGGTCGGACGGATGCCCCGATCCGACTTCGCGGCAAACAACATCGGCCGCGGACGACACTGTGGCGTAGCTCAGGCGGAAACAGCGCGTGCCCTCGATCACCGCGATCAGCCGGTCGAGCTTATCCGCCGCCGGCACGGCATCGGCGAAGTCCTGCAGGATCAGCTCGCCGGGGCTGGCGAGACTAGCCGCAATACCCAAGCCCGCACACCGCGCTTGCCGCACGCGTTTGGTCGACCGGTCGGCCCTTGTGGCTCAGGCCGACCCGGCAGGTCGTCACTTGAACTCCACGCTCACGATCTCGTAGGACCGGCTGCCCTTGGGGGTCGTGACTTCGACGGATTCGCCTTTCGACTTGCCGATGAGAGCACGGGCAATGGGGGAACCGATGGAGATCCGCCCCTCACGGACATTGGCCTCGAACTCGCCGACGATCTGGTACTTCACCTGCTCCTCGGTGTCCTCGTCGACGAGCGTCACCGTCGCGCCGAACTTCACCGTGTCGCCGCTGAGTGTGCTCGGATCGATGACCTCGGCACGCGAGAGCTTGTCCTCGAGCTCGGCCACCTTGGCCTCGTTCATGCCCTGCGCTTCCTTGGCAGCGTGATACTCGGCGTTCTCGCTGAGATCACCATGCGAGCGGGCCTCGGCAATGGCTTGGATGATGCGCGGCCGCTCCACCGATTTCAGGCGGTGCAGCTCGGCCTCGAGCTGCTTGTAACCCTCGATCGTCATGGGGACGCGTTCGGTTGCCATAGTCAAAGTCTCCTCACCGGCACGAACTGCGCCGGAGCCTCATCTGTGGACGTTCCACTCACTACCGGGAAATCGGCCAGCCCCAATTACGCAGAAGGGCTGATGTGGAAAAGCCGCCCTCAGGCGGCGGTTCCAGCATAGCCCTGCAGAGGCGCGACCTTCAATGTATCCGATTTCAAGGCTCTGATGGCCTTGGTGACTGCGATCGCACCAGCCAGAGTTGTATAATAAGGAATGTGATTCAGCAAGGCCGTGCGCCGGATATCCTTGGAGTCGGCCAGCGCCCGCGCCCCTTCCGTGGTGTTGAAGACGATGGCGACCTCGCCATTCTTCATGGCGTCCACGATGTGCGGACGGCCTTCCAGCACCTTGTTGATGTGCTCGCAGGGGATGCCGTGCTGCTCCAGGTGTCGCTTGGTGCCTCTTGTCGCGATGATGCGGAAGCCCATCTCGACAAGGTCGCGCACCGGGGCCACGACGCGATCCTTGTCCTTGTCCTTGACCGAGACGAAAGCCGTCCCTGAGGTTGGCAGCGCCTGCCCCGCCCCGATCTGGCTCTTGCCGAACGCCATGGCGAAGTCGCTGTTGAGGCCCATGACCTCACCGGTGGAGCGCATCTCGGGGCCGAGGATCGGGTCCACCCCGACGAACCGGGCGAAGGGGAACACGGCCTCCTTGACGCCGATGTGGTCGAGCTTGCGCGGCTTCAACCCGAACGAGGCCAATGGCTTACCTGCCATGACCTCAGCCGCGATGCTGGCGATCGGCAGCCCGATCACCTTCGCGACGAACGGCACGGTCCGGCTCGCCCGCGGATTGACCTCCAGGATGTAGACGACACCGTCCTTGATCGCGAACTGAACGTTCATCAGCCCGACCACGCCGAGCGCGAGCGCCAGCTCCCGCGTCTGCCGCTCCAACTCCGCGATGGTCGCCTCGTCGAGCGAATGGGGCGGCAGCGAGCAGGCCGAGTCGCCGGAGTGGATGCCGGCTTCCTCGATGTGCTCCATGACGCCGGCAACGAAGGTGTCCTTGCCGTCGGCGATGCAGTCGACGTCGACCTCGATGGCGTCGGACAGATAGCGATCGATCAGAAGCGGACGCCGCTCGGACACGACGAGCTCGGACGGCCGGTCGAGCGTCGCCGACAGCCGGGCGACGTAGCGGTCGAGATCGGCGCCGTCGTGGACGATCTCCATGGCGCGGCCGCCGAGCACATAAGAGGGCCGGATCATCACGGGATAGCCGATCGCATCCGCCACCGAACGCGCCTCCGAGGGCGAGCGGGCGATGCCGCTTTCGGTTTGCCTCAGCCCGAGGCGGTCGATGAGCGCCTTGAAGCGGTCCCTGTCCTCCGCAAGGTCGATCGCATCGGGCGAGGTGCCGAGAATGGGCACGCCCGCCTCTTCCAGCGCGCCCGCCAGCTTCAGCGGCGTCTGGCCGCCAAACTGCACGATGACACCCTTGAGCTTGCCGTTTGCCTGCTCGGTGCGGATGATCTCCAGCACGTCCTCGGCCGTCAGCGGCTCGAAATAAAGCCGGTCGGACGTGTCGTAGTCGGTCGAGACCGTCTCCGGGTTGCAGTTGACCATGATGGTCTCGTAGCCCGCCTTGGTCAGCGCGAAGCAGGCATGGCAGCAGCAGTAGTCGAACTCGATGCCCTGCCCGATCCGGTTCGGCCCGCCGCCCAGAATGATGACCTTCTCGCGATCTGAAGGTTGCGCCTCGCATTCGGGCTTGCCGTCGAGACCGCGCTCGTAGGTGGAGTACATGTAGGCCGTCGGCGAGGCGAATTCGGCCGCACAGGTGTCGATCCGCTTGTAGACCGGCTCGACGCCGAGCTCCTTCCGGCGCCGGCGCACATCGGCTTCCGTGGTGCCGGCCAGCTTGGCGAGACGCGCGTCGGAGAAGCCCATCGCCTTCAGATCGCGAAGCTGCTCGGCGGTCGGCGGCAGCCCGTAAGCCGCGACCCGCGCCTCCGCGTCGACGATCTCTTGCAGCCGCTCGATGAACCACGGGTCGATTTTGCAGGAGGCGTGCACCTGCTCATGATCGAGCCCAAGCCGCAGCGCTTGCGCAACCTTCAGGATGCGATCGGGCGAAGGCGTGCCGAGGGCAGCACGGATGACATTCTCGTCGTCGCCCTGCCCCAGCCCCTCGAATTCGATATCGTCGAGGCCCGTGAGGCCCGTCTCCATCGAGCGCAGCGCCTTCTGCAAGCTTTCGGCGAAGGTTCGGCCGATGGCCATCACCTCGCCGACGGACTTCATCGACGTGGTGAGCGTCGCGTCGGCGCCAGGGAACTTTTCGAAGGCAAAACGGGGGATCTTGGTGACGATGTAGTCGATCGTCGGCTCGAATGCCGCCGGCGTGGCGCCGCCCGTGATGTCGTTGTCGAGCTCGTCCAGGGTGTAGCCGACCGCGAGCTTGGCCGCGACCTTGGCGATGGGAAAGCCGGTCGCCTTGGACGCGAGCGCGGAGGAGCGCGACACGCGCGGGTTCATCTCGATGATGACGAGGCGGCCGTCGGCAGGGTTCACCGCGAACTGCACGTTGGAGCCGCCCGTCTCGACGCCGATCTCGCGCAGCACCGCGATCGAGGCGTTGCGCATGATCTGGTATTCCTTGTCGGTCAGCGTCAGTGCCGGGGCAACGGTGATCGAGTCGCCCGTGTGCACACCCATGGGGTCGACGTTCTCGATGGAGCACACGATGATGCAGTTGTCCGCCTTGTCGCGGACCACCTCCATCTCGTACTCCTTCCAGCCGAGCACACTCTCCTCGACCAACACCTGATGGGTCGGCGAGGCATCGAGCCCCCGCTCGATGATCTCGACGAACTCCTCCCGGTTGTAGGCAACGCCGCCGCCGGTGCCGCCGAGCGTGAACGAGGGTCGAATGATGGCCGGCAGCCGCACGTATTCCAGTGCGGCCATCGCCTCGCTCATGGAGTGGGCCAGCATCGACCGGGGTGTCTCCAGGCCGATTTTGCCCATGGCCTCGCGAAAGAGCTGGCGGTCCTCCGCCTTGTCGATGGCGTCAGCACGCGCTCCGATCATCTCGACGCCGTACTCGGCGAGAACACCTTGTTTGTGCAGTGCGAGAGCCGTGTTGAGCGCCGTCTGCCCGCCCATGGTCGGCAGCAGCGCATCCGGGCGCTCCTTCGCGATGATCTTGGCGACGATCTCCGGCGTGATCGGCTCGACGTAGGTGGCATCGGCCAGCTCCGGGTCGGTCATGATCGTCGCCGGATTGGAGTTGACCAGGATGATCCGATAGCCTTCGGCTTTCAGCGCCTTGCACGCTTGCGTTCCGGAATAGTCGAACTCGCAGGCCTGTCCGATGACAATGGGCCCCGCGCCGATGATCAGGATGGACTTGATGTCGGTGCGTTTGGGCATAGAGAATCCGTTGTTGGCTCAGGCCCGCGCATGCGCGGCCTCGCCAACCGGCGAGCGTTGCGCAGGGGACGCGATTTGAGGCTAGGCGGGCCTTATAGCAAGGTTGGCGGGCGACGGAACCCCGAAAAGTGATCGCAACCAGCGCGCCGATCGACGCGGATCAGACTATCGCCAGACGCGTATATCGCGCGGGGCTTGTGAGCTGCGCATTTTTCGCGCAGGCTATTCCCAGCGTGTCCCGCCGACGCGAGTGATTTCGCGAGACGGCTATAGCGCCGGTACGCGGCCCGGCCCGACCAAGGTACGGTCGAGCGAGCAAAAGCGTTCTTCCGGCGGAGGAGTGGAACGCGCGAGGTAAGGTCATGTCGATCGAGGACGAAATCAGGACCTTGCAGCAGATCCCGATGTTCCGGGACCTGGAGGTCAGCAAGCTCAAGCTGATGGCGTTTGCGGGCCAGAGGATCACCTGCCGCAGGGGCGAGCTGCTCTTCGACGAGGGCGACCCGCCCGATGCGGTCTACGTCATCCTCGAGGGTGAAGTGGAGGTGATACGCACCGGTGCGGCCGGCGAGGTCGTGCTGGCCCGGCTCGGCAAGAACGAGCTGATCGGTGAGATCGGCGTGCTGTGCAACAAGTGCCGCAACGCCCGCATCATCGCCCAGTCGGATGTCCAGGCCCTGCGCATCGACAAGATCACGTTCATGCAGATCGTGCAGCAGGTGCCTCAGCTCGCCATGGCAATCATTCGTGAGCTCAGCGAGCGGCTCGAGCACACCAGCGAGAAGCTGGCCGCGCGTGGATGAGCGGGTCGCCGCTTTGGCAGGAGGCGCCAATAGACAGTAGGTGCCAATAGAAAAGGGTGCCTCGTCGGGGGGAGACCAAGAGGCACCCTGGACCACCAATCGAATTAGGGGGCATGACCAGTGGTCGAACGCTGAACGT
>DASVDU010000169.1:0-8609 GCA_036380915.1 Hyphomicrobiaceae bacterium
GCTCAGCGAGTGCCGTGCTACATAAGCAGCGCAGGCAGGGCCAATGATAACGACGGGAACGCAACCAGCAGAGTAAGCCGCACCATGTCTGCCGCAATGAACGGCAACGCGCCAATTGCCACCGTCTCAAAGCGCAGGTTCTCGACCGAAGCTGTTATGACGAACAGGTTCATGCCGAGAGGCGGGGTGATAAGCCCGATCTCGACAACCGACACGACGAGAACGCCGAACCAGATCGGATCGTAGCCGAGGTCCATGACCACCGGGAACAGAATCGGCAGAGTGATGAGCATCATCGACAGGCTGTCGAGGAAACAGCCCAAGATGATGTAGACAATGATGATCAGGACGATGACGCCGACCGGCGGCAGCCCTAGCGCCCCGATCCAATCCACGATGACGCGCGGCAGGGTGGATGTCTCGATGAAAAACTGCAGCACCGACGTGCCGATGAGGATCATGAACAACATGCCGGTGGTGGCTGCCGTTTCGATGAGCGCCTCCCGAGCCACGGCCCAGTTCAAGCGCTTGCGCAGGGCAGCAAGAACGATCGCTCCGAATGCGCCCACGCCTGCGGCTTCCGTGGGAGAGAATATGCCAACGTAGATGCCGCCCATGACGACGGTGAACAAGGCCAGGATCGGCGCCATGCTGTAAAGCGCGTCGCGCTTTGATGTTCGGGTGCCGAGTGGTGCTGCGGGTGCCCAGGATGGCTTCAGCCGTGCGATCCCGTAAACGACGGAGATGTAGAGCAAGGCCGCCAGAATGCCGGGAATGAACCCTGCCAGAAACATGCGCCCGATCGATTGCTCCGTCAGCAATGCATAGATCACCATGATGATCGATGGGGGAATCAGAATGCCGAGGGTGCCGCCGGCCGCTAGCGCACCGGACGTAAGCCGACGGTCATAGCCGATTGCGGTCATCTCCGGCACGGCAACGCGGGCCATCGTGGCCGCAGTTGCCAGGCTCGAACCGCAGACCGAACCGAACAAGGCACAGGCGCCGATGGTTGCGGAGGCGAGCCCACCGCGCCAGTGCCCGATGAGGGCATGCAGAGCCTGGTAAAGGGATTTCGACAGGCCGGCGCGCGCGGCGAACGCGCCCATCATCACGAACAGGGGAATGACCGACAGGGAATAGCTCGATGTCGTCACGAACGGCTGCGAGCCAAGCACGAAGCCGATGCTGAACCAGCCGTTCAGCGCCACACCGCCAACCAGGCCGACAACTCCCATGGCGATGGCCACGGGGATCCGCAAGGCAATCAGGACCAGGAGCGCAACGATGCCTAGGATGCCGATTAGGGGTGCCGACATCGAACTCAGACCTGATCGTCGGCGCGCAATGCGCGGATGAGGAGCCAGACGTTGATCAGCGCACTTAGCCCGATGCCAATCAGCAGGGGCACCCAGTACCAGACCATCGGAATGCCGATCGACTGGCTACGGTCACCGTAGCCGTATTCGATCAGCATCTGTTGCGATCCGAACCAGAATACGCCTGACAGAAAGGCGAAGCCGAGCAGATGCGCAAGAACTGCCAGCCAGCGCCGTATCGCCGGTGGCATGCGGCTGGTAAACACATCGATCGAGACATGCTGATCAGCAGCAAAACCGTAGGGGAGGGCCAACATGGCGCCAGCCATGGTGCATAGCGTGACAATATCGGTCAGTCCGTAGACCGTCAGTGTGCTCACCGATCTGAGCGCGATGTCGATGACTGTGAGCGCCACCGCGATCAGAAATGCGCCGGTTCCGACAAGCGCGAGAAACAAGGTTGAGCGTGTCACGGAGGAAATCTCGACCGAGGAACGGAGGCGGCAGGCCAAAGGCGCCTACCGCCCCAGGTTTGACTATTCGCAGTCGGCTACTGCCTGTCGCAGCTTTGCATAGAGCGCCTTGGCCTCGTCTGCACCGAGACCGGAGTCCTTCTCGAGGTAGTTGTCGATCACCGGTGTCAGTCGCTTCCGCCAGGCCTCACGATCCTCATCCGACATGGGGATGACCTCGTTGCCGTTGGCCTTTGCGGCATCGATAGCCTCCTGGTCGGTCTCGCGCCACCACTTGCCCCAGTTGGCAAAGAGCTCCTCGCTCACCTCATCGATGACCTTGCGCACGTCTTCCGGCAACCCTTCGTACCGGCGTTGATTCATGACGATGTACATGGCGACCGGATTGATGCGCGCATCAAGGTGGTACTTGAGGACTTCCCAAAGCTTGAATGCACCGACCGGTCCCCACGGCATGATATTGCCGTCCACGACTCCGCGCTCGACACTCTCGTAGATTTCTGTCGGCGGCATGCCGACGGGCGTTGCTCCGATCTCATTCAGCATTGCCGTGATGGCGGGCGTTGGCGTCCGCACGCGCATGCCCTTCAAATCGTCGAGGCTCTGGATCTTCTTGCGCGTATGTGCGGCGCTCGGCTCGGTGATGGTGAGGTAAAGGATGTGGGTGCCGGGATAGTCCGGCGCGAGATCGTCCTTGACCCGCATCAGCGCACAAGTGCCGACTTCGGAATTGGGCACGGTGAATGGTAGTTCGACCAGCACAGAACGCGGGTGCCGGTTACGAGGAATAGCGGGGATGCCAACAGAAACATCGACGACACCGGCGCGCGCCTGATCGAATTGCTTCGTGGCGTCGCCCATGGAGGAGCCGGCCGGGAAGAACGTGAATTTCACACGCCCATTCGTGCGCTCCTCAATCTCTTTTGCCCAGGGCTCCATCGCAAGTGTCTGGATGAAGTGCGTGGACGGGAACATCGTGGAAATCTTGAGCTCGAACTCGGCGGCCATGCCGGGCACGGTCCAGGCCATCCCCCCTACGAGGGCGAGTGTGGCTGCCATCCTCTTCATTGCGCTTGCTCCTCCAAAAAGATTTTTCTTTAGGCCGTTTCGTCCGAAGCCTCTGTGTAATCGACAAGCCTGGACTTGTATTCGCTGCGCGGCAACGATCCTTGCGGGACCAGTTTTATGTCCGTCGTAACGATGAGCTTGTCGCGCAGCCTTTGCCGGATGCGTTCTGAAAGGCCATCAGAATTCCCGTTTTCCGCGAGCTCGACCAGCACCTTGAGGGGCGGGCTCTGCTGCACGCCCCTGCGGCTGGGTCGGACGGAGATGACGCCGCTGACATCCGGGGCAAATTCGTTCACCACTTCGCGGATGGCGGATGGGAAGACGTTCACGCCTCGGACGATCAGCATGTCATCCGTGCGGCCAATGCAGCGAACCCGCGGTGATGTCCGGCCGCAGCGGCAGGGCTGCATGTTGACGACGACATGGTCGCGGGAGCGGAACCGCAGCATCGGCGCACCGCGATGGGCGAGATGGGTGTAGACGAGCTCACCCCTCGCGCCGTCCTCTAACGGAACAGGTTGTTGCGTTTCGGGGTCGATCAGCTCGAAGTGTACGAACCCGCGAGCGCAGAAGTGCATGCCCGCCTGTTCCTCACATTCTCCCCAGAGCGAAGCGCCGATATCGCCGATGCCCATCGCTTCCGTCACCTTGGCGCCCCAGGCAGCTTCGAGCTTTGCGCGCATCGCCGGTTCGCCGCCGCCGGGTTCTCCCGCAACGAGAATGCGTTCGATGCTGCTGGCCGGCAGGTCCATCCCGCGTTCCTGGCCCCACTCGGCCAGGTGCAGCGCGTAGGACGGCGTGCAGGTCAGGGCCTGCGGTTTCAGGAGCGCCACGGCCGTCATCAGCCGTTCAGTGTTGCCGGTGCCAACCGGGATATGGCAGAGTCCAAGGCGCTCGAACGCATCAAGTGCCGCGCCGGCGACGAATGGCCCGGCATTGTAGGTGGTGATCATCCGATCACCAGCCTTTACGCCGGAGGCCGCGTAGCTGCGCGCCGACGTGCGCACCCAATTCTCCAAATCACTGGCGGTCAAGGGAATGTAGCTTGGCGTACCCGTCGTTCCGCTCGTCGAATAGATGCGGACGAGCTCGTGCATGTCTGCCGCGAGATGCGTGCCGATGGGGTCTGCCTCACTTCGCGACGCCCGGAGCTCGTCTTTCTCTGTCAATGGCAGGGCAGAGATATTATCGAGGCCGCCGATCTTCTGTGGGCTATCAAAACCCGCTTCGCGGAGCTTCCGCTGATAGAAGCGGGACCGTTCCAGAAGATAGGCTATTTGGGCACGGTAAAGTTCATCGTCGAGGCGACGCTGGTCGGCCCACGGCAGAGTCTCGATCTCCGGCTCGTGCATCAAGATCCGCCCTCCTCACCAGCCTCGTAGGAAATGGCTGCCTCGGCATGAGAGGCCATCAGGAAACCGATCGGGTTTGCTTGCTCTTCGGCGAGATGGGCAAGGAGGCCGCCCGTTCTGGCGAGAAGCGGAATGGCCTTGATTAATCCTGGCGGAAAACCGAGGTCCATCAGCACGGCCGCAATTGGCATCGAGACATTCATCGTCAGCGGCTTGCCCCAGACCTCGGCAGCGGCGGATTCGAACGCGCGCGCAAGCGCCACATGCTGGCCAGACACTTTGCGCTCCTCGGCAAGCTCGAGGATCCGCTGCGCCCGCGGATCGACGGGGCGATGAAGCGGATGGCCGAACCCGGGCAGCTTGCCCCCCGCAGCATGTGTCGCGCGGGCTATCGCTTTCGCCGCACTTGCCGGATCCTCCCCGGCATCGACGCGGGCCTTTGCCTCTGCCAGGAGCTTGCCGCACAGCTCCGACGTCCCGAGCACGACTGTACCGCAGCCGAGGATTCCTGCCGCGACCGCCGATTGCAGTGACTGCGGGTCGGCATCATAGGTCATCCGCGCTGCTACTGCCGTGGGAGTAAGCCCATGCTCGGCAATCGCGATGAGGAGAAGATCGAGGAAATAGCGCTGGTTTTCTGTCGGCTCACGCCCGGTGACCAGCAGATAAAAAAATTCCGTAAACGTCATCCGCCCCATCAGATCCCGACAGAGATCACGGCCACGGATGGTGATGGTGTCGGCGTCCGCCGTGCAGATGGCGGACGTTGCCTTGCCGTGCTTCCCAATGAGCACTGAGCACCTCTTCTGTTGCAGGGCTTGCCAGCTCAATGCGAATTCAAGCCAGCGGTCCTCCCGGCCATCTTTACTCAGCCTTGTTGAAGGGCAAGATTGTAGGACAATCCAGATTGAGTCAAGATATCGGCTGGAGCCGGACAGGCCGTAAGGGACCGATTATGGACAAGGACAATGCCGCAAGTGTAGCGACCGGCCGCGGCGGAGCGGTGACCGGCCGGGGCGGGACGGTTGAGCGGCTCGTGCAGCGATTGCGGGATGGGATCATCAGAAGCCAATACGCGCCTGGCCAGCGGCTGATCGAGGCCGATCTCACGCGCGACTTCGGCGTGAGTCGTGGTCCGCTCAGGGAAGCCTTCCGCCGGTTATCCGCTGAAGGATTAGTGCAAATTGTGCCCCACCGCGGGGCAGTGGTACGCCGCCTTTCCTTCAGCGAGACGATGGAACTCTTCCAGATCCGGACGGCCCTTGAGTGCCTCGCCGTTCAGCTGGCCGCCGACGGCATCGACACAGGTGACAACCGCGCCCGGTTTGAGGATGCGATCCGTCCCATCTGGAATGAGTCCCCTCGCGCATCGGGCGCCACTTACCACGAGGAGAACCGCCGCTTTCACCAAGCGATTCTCGACATTTGCGGCAACCAGCAGCTCGCCGAGCTGAGCCGACAACTGCAGTTGCCTCTTTTGATGCTGCAGATGAGCGGTGTGATGACCTCTGATATGTATGCAGATTCGGTGATCGAACACCGTGCCATTGCGTCAGCGATCCTTGCAGGCGACGCCAAGCGCGCCGAACGGGCAATGCGCAAGCATCTTAATCGCGCACAGGCGATCGCAAGGGCAATGCCGAAGTCGGTCTTCAGGTCTTGAGAGCGCGCCGAATGCTGAAGGCCGAAAAAGGATCGGCCCTCGATTGCGCCTTCGAGAACTGGAAGCCAAATGTCCGAATGTCACTTTACGCAACTCGGCTCCGAAGTAATTGTTTTGACACGTCGAGCATCTGCCGGAGCACTGTTTCAACGTGCTCCCGCGCTGCTTCCTCCGCTCTCGGCGCGTCGCGATTGGCGATTGCTTCGACGAACTCCTCGTGCTGGCGCCACCAAGTGAGCTGTACCTCACGTGAGCGGACCACCATATCCCGCAGGCGTCCCCATTCGGTGATGGAGCGGACCTCGTTGACCGCATCGAAGACAACGAGCAGCAGGGTATTGTGAGCTGCTTGGGCCACGGCCCGATGGAGCGTCGCGTCCCACAGCTCGTAAGCCTGCGATTCCGTCACGACGCCCGTCTTGCGCACGCAATGGCGCATGTGGGCGATTTCCTGTTCCGTAGCTCTCAAAGCGGCAAAGCGCGCGATCTGCGGCTCGAGAATGAGACGCATTTCCATGAGCTCATGCGGGCTTGTTGCTTGGCTGACCACTGACAGCCGGGCATCGCTGCCTGCGGGCCGTGCACCAACGAACGTGCCTTGCCCGACATGCCGCCAAAGCTTGCCCTTGGCTTCGAGCCGCTCGAGCGCCTGACGCAGCGTGCCGCGGCTGATCCCTAGCTCGCGGCTGAGCGTTCGCTCCGGCGGAAGGCGCGTTCCTGGACTGAGATTGGACAGCATCTCCTCGAGAGCTTCTTCAATAGCTTTCAGTTTTCCCATATCAATGTCCGAGATAATCCAATCACTGAATTGGTACAGAAATGTCATCTGAACTTCAATCCGCTGACTGCCTTATGAACAGTCTTGTTGCCGCGATTTTTGGCAGATCTGGGCAATTCTCAACCAGCTGTTCTTTTGTTGTCACCATTCCTAAATTGGTCTATCGTTGATTGAGGTGTCAAAAGAGCACCGTCAATGACGGGTGCGGACGGGCACGATGACCGGTGAGGTTCGGAGCGGCAAAAGCGCTTCCAAACCTCGATCGTCGTGGCAAGCCGCTCCGACCCAAGAGGAAACTGAAGCCAGGGAGGAGACCATGAAGCGTCGTTCCTTTCTCAAGGCCGGGCTCGTCGGAGGTGCAGCTGCCACAGTCGCCGCCCCTGCCGTCGTCCGCGCACAAGAGACGTTCCGCTGGCGCATGACCAACGCTTACGCGCCGGGGGCACCCTTCTATACGACCGGTCCGGGCAGCCCAGACGATTTCGCCAAGCGCGTCGAGCAGATGTCTGGTGGCCGCTTGAAAATTCAGCACTTCGGTGCGGGCGAGCTGATCCCAGCGCTTGAGGGCTTCGACGCCGTGCGCTCGGGCACGGTCGAGATGAACGCGGCCAACGCCTATTTCTGGGCCGGCAAAAGTTTTGCCGCGCAGTATTTCACCACGGTGCCTTTCGGGCTCAATTTCGCCGGCCAGAATGCCTGGCTTTATCACGGTGGCGGGCTCGAGCTTTGGCACGAGCTTTATAAAGACTTCGGGCTCGTTGCCTTCCCCCTCAACAACACCGGCGTGCAGATGACGGGCTGGTTCCGCGAACCTATCAACGCGATCAGCGATCTCGACGGGCTCAAGATGCGCATTCCTGGGCTTGCAGGCCAAGTCTACGCCGCACTCGGAGTGAATGTGAAGCTGCTGCCCGGTGGCGAAATCTTTCCTGCGCTCGAGCGCGGTGTCATCGATGCGGCCGAGTTCGTCGGTCCCTACCAGGACCGTCGGATGGGACTGCATAACGCTGCCAAGTACTATTACACGACCGGCTGGCACGAGCCGCAGAACACGGGCGAGCTTCTGATCAACAAGGCGGCGTGGGAAAAGCTGCCGGCTGACCTGCAGATGATTGTAAAGGTCGCGGCTCAGTCCACCACACTCGAAAGCTATGCCTGGTCGGAGGCCGTGAATGCGGAAGCGTTGGCCGATCTGGTAGAGAAGGAAGGCGTGAAGGCTCAGGTCCTGCCTGCCGAAATCGTCAACCGAATGCGCGAGGTCACTCGCGAAATTCTCGAGCAGAAAGCCGCTGAAGACCCAGTGGTCAAGAAGGTGCACGAGGCCTTCTTCGCTTTCAAAGACAAGTGGGAGCGCTGGTCAGCGGTCAGCGAAAGCGTCTACTACGGTCAAGTCCTCAAGAGCTAAGCGGCAAAACCGGCACGCGGAGCGTAAGCCCGCGCAGCCGGTGCCCATCCCTGATCAGAACCGACGGGAAGGCGGGCCGGCGTTCATCCAGCCCGCCGCAAAGCAATGGAGGACGCCGTGGAGGGACACAACCAGACTGCCGATCCCCCCGAAACTTATGGTGGTGACCTCGCAGGACGAATTGCCCGCTTCATCGAGGCAATCGTCGAGTGGGCGGGACGTCTCATGATGGTGCTGGTCTTCGCCATCGTGATGCTGGTCGCGACGAACGTTATCTTGCGATATCTGTTTGCGATCGGGCCGGTTTCGCTGCAGGAGCTCGAATGGCATCTGATGGTCCCAGTGGCGCTGATCGGCAGTGCCTATACGCTGCGCCATCACGGCCATGTTCGCGTCGACATCTTCTATGACGGCTTCGGCGCCCGTACGCGCGCCGTTGTCAACCTGTTCAGCTCGATCGGTCTCCTCGTCACCTCCGTTCTCGTCGTCTGGCTCTCTCTCAACTTCGTCAATCAAGCCTACGTGATCGACGAGGGCTCTCCTGATCCCGG
>DASVDU010000170.1:0-31883 GCA_036380915.1 Hyphomicrobiaceae bacterium
CGGATCGCAAGCCCGGGGATCAAGCTGCCCGGCGCATGAACCGGCGGAGCTGGTCAATCCGGAGCACTCCGGTGGTGATGATCAATGCCGCGTAGATGCAGACACCTGCTGCGACGAGCGCGGCCAGGCTCGCACCGCGCACGAGCAGACCGGCCTCACGTGCAAAGTAGGGGTTCATTACGGCCAGGATACCCGCGATCGCGAGACCCATGACGACGCTCGCCAGCAGAATCATCCAGGTGTTGCGAATCAGCCGGCGGTCGGCCCGGTAGTCACCGGACCGCATCAGCGCCAGCATGAGCAGCCCGGCATTGATCCAGCCGGCCATGGTCGTTGCGATGGCGATGCCGACGTGCGGCATCCAGCCGAGGCGCTGGAACAGAAAGAACAGCACCGCGGAGCCCACGGCATTCACGACGAGATTGATGGACGCAAACCACATCGGCGTGCGCGTATCCTCGCGCGCGAAGAAGGCCGGCTGAAAGACCTTGATCATCACGAACGCGGGCAGCCCGATCGCAAAAGCCGCGAGGGCGGCCGCCGTGGCGTCGGTATCGGCGGCAGAGAACGCTCCGCGCTGGAACAGCACGCTTATGATCGGCTCCGCAGCGATCACGAGTGCGACGGCTGCCGGAATCGTGAACAGCAGCGCGAACTCCAGCGACCGGTTCTGACTGTCGTGTGCCGCGGCACCATCGCCCGCGCGCAGCTTGCGCGACAGGTCGGGCAGCAGCACCACTCCGACCGCGACACCGATAATGCCCAGGGGCAATTGATAAAGCCGGTCGGCGTAATAGAGGTATGAGACGGCGCCCGCCTGGAGCGATGCGATGATCGTCCCGACGACGATGTTGATCTGCGTGATGCCTCCGGAAATCAGCCCAGGAATGCCGAGCGCCACGAGGCGCTTCACACCCTCGCTGTAGTGCGGCCAAGTCAGTCTCAATCGCATCCCCGTGCGGCTGACGGCGATCCACAGCATCAAGAGCTGGGCAATGCCCGCGATCGTGACGCCGACGGCCAGGATCATTCCGGCGCCCGGCTGCGCATCATAGCCCGCCCAGATGGCGATCGAGATCGCCCCGATCAGCACGACGTTGAGGATGATCGGCGCCGCGGCTGCCGCCAGAAAGCGGGCCATGCTGTTGAGCACGCCTGACAGCAGCGCCACCAGCGACATGCATAAGAGGTAAGGGAATGCGATCCGCGTCAGCAGGACGGCGAGGTCGTATTTCTCCGGATCGCTGGTGAAACCCGGCGCCAGAAGCAGCATCAGCCAGGGCATCGCGATGATTGCGACGGCCGAAAACAGGACGAGCACAAAGGTGAGGCACGCCAGAGCTTCCTCAGCGAATTGCCGTGCGGAATGGTGGCCGTCGCCCTCAAGCCTCTTGGCGAACAGCGGCACGAACGCAGCATTGAAAGCGCCTTCCGCGAAAAGGCGACGGAACAGGTTCGGGAACCGGAACGCGACGAAGAAGGCGTCGGCAACGAAGCCTGTGCCGAGGGCAGCAGCGATCAGGATATCGCGAACGAAGCCGAGCAGGCGGCTCATCATCGTGAGGCCGCCGACTGTGGCGAATGCGCGGTAAAGGTTCATGCAGCCTCGGCGGTTCGCGACAGGACGCCGGCAAGCCGTTCGCGGATGGCCGCCTGGCGCTGCTCGCTCGTGACCTTCTTGCCCGTCAGATCGGTAACGTAGAAGACGTCCACCGCCTTCTCCCCGTAGGTGGTGATGTGCGCCGAGGTGATGTCGAGATTGAGGTCGGACAGCGTGCTGGTGAGGTCATAAAGCAGCCCGGGCCGGTCTCGACCCGACACCTCGATCACCGAAAACTCATCGGACAGACTATTGTTGATGATTGTCTCCGGCTCGACGGTAAAGGCCGTGATGCGCGGCTCGGACGGCTTCCGCTTGGCCATGAGCTCAGCCATTCGCACCTCGCCCTTGAGCGCCCGATCGATGGTGCGTGTGATCCGCGCCATGCGGCGCGCCTCGTCGGCGTCGTCGGGCAGCTCCCGTTGCAGCAGGAACGTGTCGAGGGCCAGGCCGTCGCGCGTGGTCGAGATGTGTGCGCCGATGATGTTGGCGCCGCTGGCCGCGCAGGCGCCAGCAAACAGTGCCAGCAGTCGTGGGTGGTTCGGTGCGACGATCGTCAGCTCCGTGATCGCGGTGAAGGCGTTGGAGGTGAAGGAGGTCACGAGCCGCTGGGCGTCTGCATCCGCCCGCCGGATCAGGTTCGCGTGCTCGACCTGCTTGTGAGTATCGGTCTTGAGCCAATAGTCGTCGTAGTGGCGCTGGATGAAGCGCTCGACCTCTTCCGGGGGCCAGCCCGCCAGCTCTGTCCGCAATTGCGCCTGGGCTTCCGAGATTCGTTGACGCCGTGAGACCCGTGTATGGCCGCCGGCGACGAGGGGCTCCGTCTGCCAATAGAGCTCGCGCAGAAGCTGACCCTTCCAGCCGTTCCACGTGCCGGGGCCGACGGCGCGGATGTCGGCGACCGTCAGCAGAAGCAGCAATTTCAGCCGCTCCGGGCTTTGTACGACCGCCGCGAAGTCGCGGATCGTCTTGGGGTCAGCAAGATCGCGGCTGAGCGAGATGTTGCTCATTTCGAGATGATGCTCGATGAGCCATGCGACCGTGTCCGTCTCGGCAGCGGACAGCCCGAGCCGCGGGCAGAGCCGCCGGGCAATGCCGGCGCCGACCTTCGAATGGTCCTCGACCCGGCCCTTGCCGACGTCGTGCAGGAAGGCTGCGACGTAGAGCGCACGCCGGTTCTGTATGGAGCCGATGATCTCGGTCGACAGGGGTAAGCTTTTCGCCCGCCGGCCTTCCTCGATGCTGCTGAGCTCGCCGACCGTGCGCAGCAGGTGCTCGTCGACGGTGAAGTGATGATACATGTTGAACTGCATCATCGAGACGACCCGCCCGAACTCGGGGATGAACCGGCCGAGCACACCTGCCTCGTTCATACGCCTGAGGGTCGTCTCCGGATTGTTCTTGGACGTGAGGAGCTGCAGGAAAATTCGATTGGCTTCAGGATTTTGCCGCAGCTCGTCGTCGATCAGCCTGAGGGAGCTGCGCAGCACGCGGATGGCATTCGGGTGGAAGAAGCTGCCGGTTTCCTCCGCCACCGCGAAAAACCGGATCAGATTGACCGGATCCCGCTTGAAGACGTCCTGGTCGGCGATATTCAGCCGCTCGTTGTCGATGCGGAAACCGGTCGTCCGGCGGATGCGGCGCCGCGTCACCCAGGTCACCGGGTTCAGCAACTGCTCCAACCGCGGGGCCGACTTCAGCTGCTGCATCTCGAGCGACGAGCAGAGGATGGTCGTCAGGTCGCCGACATCCTTCGCCACCAGGAAGTAGTGCTTCATGAATCGCTCGACGCCGCGCAGCCCGCGGGCGCTCCGGTAGCCCAGCCGCTCCGCCATGACCGGCTGCAGATCGAACGTCAGGCGCTCCTCTGCGCGGCCCGTCAGGAAGTGGAGGTTGCAGCGCACGCTCCACAGGAAGCTCTCGCACCGGCGAAAGGTCGCCATCTCGGCAGGGGTGAAGACGCCGGCGCTGGCGAGGCCTTTGCCCGGCCCCTCGCCGTGGACGTACATGGCGAGCCAGTGCAGCGTATGCAGGTCGCGCAAGCCCCCCTTGCCGTCCTTGATGTTGGGCTCCACACGATAGCGGCTCTCGCCGGAACGCCGATGCCGCTCGTCGCGCTCGGCCATCTTTGCCTCGATGAACGGGCGGGCAATGGCGCTCGTCACCACCTCGGCGCGGAAGCGGGCTTCGAGCTGTCTGAAGAGATCGGCATCCCCGTGAATCAGGCGCTTGTCGAGCAGGGCCGTCAGGATGGTGAAGTCGGACAGCGCCAGCTTGATGCACTGGTCGATGGTGCGCGTCGCGTGCCCCACCTTCAACCCGAGATCCCACAGCAGATAGAGCATGTACTCGGCGACGCTCTCGCCCCAAGGGGTCTGCTTGTAGGGGAGCAGGAAGAGCAGGTCGATATCGGAGCCGGGGGCCAGGAGGCCGCGGCCGAAGCCTCCCGTGGCGACGATCGCCATCCGCTCGGCATCGGAGGGATTGGTCGCGCAGTAGACGTGCGTCACCGCGTAGTCGTAAATGAGCCGGATCAGCTCATCGGTGAACTGCGAGAGCCCGGCAGCACAACGCCGGCCATTGCCGTCCGATGCAAGCTGCGCCTCGGCGGAGGCGCGGGCGTGTTTCAGCAAAGTCCTGCAATAGTCGAGGACTGCGGGCCGCGCGTCGCCGGCGCCGGCCTTCTCGGTCGCAAGCCGCGCCAGAGCATGCCGCGCTTCGAGCGGGTCGAAATAGGGTGGCTTGGCCAGCGTCGTGACGTCCATCCGATAATCCGCTTCAGCAGGTCACATACCCGTGCCGATCCCTTTCCCGTTCAGAAGAGGTCGAAGCGAGGAGCCGGCGATCATCGCCATCGCCGTCGCCATCCCTCACTCGTGCCCCCGATCTCTCTCTTCGGGAGAGGTGGTGAAATTGCCTGCTGCGATACAACCTCAAACCAGCGGAAACCCAATCCTGCGAGCCATTCCTAGCGCGCCTGCGACTCCTTTCGCCGCAGGCTCTTTAGCTCATATAGGGCTTCGAGCGCCGCACGCGGACTGAGCTCGTCTGGGTTGATCTTATCAAGAGCCAGCTCGAGTTCGGAGGGGGCATCGCGTCCGCCCGAGGCAGGTCGAGAGGGCTCGTGGGCAAAGAGCGGCAGGTCTTCCAGCGAGCCGCTGGTGCCCTGGCGACGATCCGTCTTTTCGAGCCGGGCCAGCACCTCCCGCGCCCGCTTGACGACGGCAGGCGGCAAGCCAGCCAGTTTCGCGACCTGGATACCGTAGGACCGGTCAGCCGCCCCGGGTTGCACCTTGTGCAGGAAAACGATCTCGTCGTTCCACTCCTTCACGTCCATGGTCACGGCGACGAGATTGGGCAGGCGGCCGGTGAGCGCCGTCAGCTCATGATAATGCGTCGCAAACAGCGCCCGGCAGCGGCAGACATCGTGCAGATATTCGACCGTCGCCCACGCAATCGACAGGCCGTCGAAGGTCGCGGTGCCGCGTCCGATCTCGTCGAGGATGACGAGGGATCGCTCGCTCGCCTGGTTGAGGATGGCTGCAGTCTCCACCATCTCGACCATGAACGTCGAGCGGCCGCGCGCCAGGTCGTCGGCGGCCCCGACACGGGAAAAGAGCCGGTCGATGACACCGATGCGGGCCGAGCGCGCCGGCACGAACGAGCCGATCTGGGCAAGGAGGGCGATCAGGGCGTTCTGCCGGAGGAAGGTCGACTTGCCGGCCATGTTGGGGCCCGTCACGAGCCAGATGCGGCCGCCCTCGCTGTCCTCGTCGAAGCCTTGCTGGCGCGCTGCACCTTCCCCCAGCACGCAGTCATTCTCGATGAAGGGTGACGCCTTGGCCTGGCGCAGTGCCTGCTCGACCACCGGATGGCGTCCGCCGCGGATCTCGAACTCCAGTCCTTCGGTTACTTCGGGGCGGACGTAGTTCTCCTCAAAGGCGAGCTCGGCGAGGCCTGCGCAATGGTCGAGCTCGGCGAGCGCTGCGGCGGTCTCGCATAACGCGCGCTCGAGCTCTCCAACGGCCCGCGCGAGCTCGGCAAAGACCTCCTGCTCGATGGCCAGCGCGCGCTCGGCAGCCGACGCGATCAGCCCCTCCGTTTCGGCCAGCTCGCTGGTGGTGAAACGGACGGCATTGGCGAGGGTCTGGCGGTGGCGGAATTTTGCGGAGAGAGGCTCTGCCATCAGCGGCTTTGCGTTGGCTGCGCCGACCTCGACGTAGTAGCCGAGCACATTGTTGTGCCGGACCTTGAGGGTCCTGATGCCCGTCTCCTCCACATAGCGGGCTTCCAGCGCCGCCATCACCTTGCGGCTGTCGTCCCGGAGCCGCCGCGCTTCATCGAGATCGGTGCGGAAACCTTCGCGGACAAATCCGCCGTCGCGCCGGTGCACCGGCGGCGTCTCGACGAGCGCGGCGCGGAGGCCATCTGCCAGCGCGCGGGTTTCGGGCCGGGACAGGCGCGTTTCGATCGAGGCCAGCTCCACGGGCAATCCGATCCCATCAGCCGAGAGGCGGAGCAGCTCGCCGAGGGCGGACGCCACTGTCAGTCCGTCCCGGACGGCGGCAAGATCCGCAGGTCCGCCGCGCTGCAAGGCGAGTCGGGAAACGGCGCGCGCGATATCGGGCGCGCTGCGCAGTGCACTCCGGACATCTTCCCGGAGGCGATCGCGTTCGAGCAGATAGGCCAGCGCATCAAGCCGCGTCCGGATGGTCCTGACATCCCGCAGCGGGCTTGCCAGGCGCGCTGCCAGCTCGCGGGCCCCCGGACCGGTGACCGTCCGATCGATGGCAGCCAGAAGGCTCCCCTGCCGGCCACCGGACGCTCCGCGCACGAGCTCGAGGCTCGCCCGCGTGGCCGCGTCGATCACCATCGCATTGGCCGGTCCCGTGCTGCGCGGTGGACGGATGATCGGCTGGCGGCCGATCTGCGTCAGCTCGACATACTTGAGGAGAGCCGCTGCCGCAGCCAGCTCCGGCCGCGAGAAGGTGCCGAATGCTGCCAAATCGGCCACTTCGAGACGTGCCTTGATGGCACGCTCGCCGGTCATGCTGTCGAATGTGGCACCAGGGACGGGCGTCGTCGCGGCTCCGATGGCCTCGATCCAGGTCTTGATGCGAGGATCGGCGAAGGTGCCGTCGGTTGCGATGATCTCGCTCGGCTGCAACCGTGCCAGTTCGCCGGACAGGTCGCTGATTGAGACCGAGCCGAGCTCGAACTCGCCGGTAGAGATATCGAGCGAGGCGAGGGCAACGATCTGATCACCGTCGTCGGCGCCCCGCGGGGCGACGTGCAAAGAGGTGAGATAGTTGCGCGCTTTCGCATCCAGCAGCGAATCTTCGGTGATGGTGCCGGGCGTGACGAGGCGGACCACGTCGCGTCTGACGACTGCCTTTGAGCCGCGCTTGCGCGCCTCCGCCGGATCTTCGAGCTGTTCACAGACGGCGACGCGGTAGCCCTGCTTAATCAGCCGCTGCAGATACTCGTCGGCACGGGCTACGGGCACGCCGCACATGGGGATGTCTTCGCCGAGGTGCTTGCCCCGCTTGGTCAACACGATCCCGAGCGCCTGGGAGGCAACAACGGCGTCCTCGAAGAAGAGCTCGTAGAAGTCGCCCATGCGGTACCAGAGCAGGCTGTCCGGATTGGCCGCCTTGATCTCCAGGTATTGCGCCATGGACGGTGTTGCCTCGGTGAGCGCACGTCGCGCTGCGTTGGCGCCCTGAGGCGCATTTGCGTCAGCGTCATCCGAAGCTGGCGAAGTGGTCTCGTCGAGCTGCAGTCGCTGCGCCATGAGCTGTCCTGCCCCTTCATTCTCCGGCAACCACATATTCGTCCCTGGGCTGCAGGTCAAAAGCGGCTCCGCTCTTGCCCACTTTTGCCGTCCAGCAAGTTGCCGATGCCGCCATGAAATCGACGCGCACAGCTGATTGAACAATCGCCGGTTGTGCGAACTCGTGCGCGGAAGTGGCCCGCGCGCGCCCTAGTTCTCGGAGGTTGTCATGCGTTTTGCCGGGGCCGGCCTGCTCGCTCTTCTGTTGTTTGTCGTGGTGCCGCCGGTGCAGACGGCTGCGCAGCAGAAGGCGAAGGGCGCAGGACCGTTCGCTACCAACGAGCAGATCCTGCAGTGGATCAACGATTACCGGTACGAGCCGAAGCCGCAGCGCCTCCCGGAGGCCGTCAAGGCGATGAGCCGCCTGGGACTTTTCAGGGATGAGGACACGGCGGGCGTCTACGTCGGGTTCATGGCCGGCGTGCTGGGGAGCAATCCGCGGTCGGCGGAAAAGCTTATCACCCGCATGTACCCGATGCCCCCTGAGGACCAGCACGCGATCATCAAGGCCATCGCCTACAGTGGCCTGCCGGACTGGAAGGGGCTGATGGGCAAGTTCGTCGAGCGTATGCCGGCGCGGAAGACACTGATCGACAGCTACCTCCAGGGGAAGGCGCCCGTTCTGCACGACTTGCCGCTCGACACGGGGCCGGCCCCGATCGATACGCTCTGGGGCTACTACTTCGCCACGGGATCGCTCGAGCCCGTGTATCGCATCGTCGGCGCCCTGAGGTGGGCGGACGACAAGAGCGACCTCAACCGTCTGACCGCCGGCAGCGTTGCCAAATGGACATTGGCCAACAACGCGACCCGGGACAAGGAGCTGCTGGATTTCCTGCGCGAGCAGCAGCACATGCGAAACCATCCCGAGAAGGTGCGAAAGGTGCTCAAGGAGGTTGTGGTCGCGGCGGAAACATTCGAGACCGGCAAGATCCGTAAGGATGCGCTCGCCGCGATCGAAGAACTAAAGCGCACCGGCCCGCAGCCGAACAACTCCTGGGCCAAAGCCGCCTACTGGGGCAGCACGGCCGTGGCTGTCGGTTGCGTCGTCGCCAGCGCACTCGGAGCAGCGGCTATCGGCGTGCCCTGCATCCTGACCGGCGCGGCGTCCTCGGCGGCGGTGAAGCTGCTGAACGGGCCGTGAGACACCTGCCGGGAGGCTGAGGCTTCCGGATGGCTTGGACTTTGGCCTCCCGCTAACCCACCTGCTCCAGAGGGGAGGGCAGGTTCACCCGGCCGGGAACTGCCGTGATTGGTCGAGCTCGCCAGGGTTCTCCCGTCCTACCTCGAGCAGATCGGAAATGGAGAGGGCGCCCCCCAAAGGAGGCGCCCAGTGCATTTCAAAGGACAGTCTGCGCTGCGGAAAACGGGCCGGGTGCACCGGCCCGCCGTGCTCCCTTCAGTTCGGCACCTTCTCCTGTGTGGCGGCCGGGGACTCCGTCGAGGCCGCGACCTTGCCGAGCAGGAGGGAGATGGCGTACTGGAGCTGCTTGTCCTTCTCCGGCTCCTGCGGCACGTAGGCCGACGAGCCAGACTCTTCCTTCACGCCCTCCTTGTCGGGCTTCAGGTGACCGCGGAGGCTCGCCTCGCCACGGGGCTTGGCAGGCTCCTTGCCCTGCAGCTCAGGCGGCAGATCCTGCTCCACGACGATATCCGGGTGGATGCCTTGCGCCTGGATCGAGCGGCCTGACGGCGTGTAGTAGCGGGCCGTCGTCAGGCGGATGGCGCCGTTGCTGCCGAGCGGAATGATCGTCTGGACCGAGCCCTTGCCGAACGACCGGGTGCCGATGACCGTCGCGCGCTTGTGATCCTGAAGGGCGCCTGCAACGATCTCGGAGGCCGAGGCCGAGCCGCCGTTGACCAGAACGACGATCTTCTTACCGTCCGTGATGTCGCCCGGGCGTGCCTGGCTGCGCTGGGTCTCTTCCAGATTGCGCCCCTTCGTCAGCACGATGGCGCCCTTGTCGAGGAACGCATCGGAAACCGCAACGGCCTGGTCCAGCAAGCCACCGGGGTTGTTGCGCAGGTCAATGATGTAGCCCTTGAGCTTCTTGCCAGCTTCCTTCTTCAGCTCATCCACCGACTTCACGAGGTTCGCATGCGTCTGCTCGTTGAAGGTGGAGATCTTCACGTAGCCAACCTGATCGTCCGCCTCGAGCCGCGCCTTCACGGGGTTGATGCGGATGATATCGCGCGTGATCGTTACGTCGAACGGCTCGTCGCGACCTTTGCGCACTATGGTGAGCTTTATCGGCGTGTTGACCGGGCCGCGCATCTTTTCGACAGCCTGCTCGAGCGTCAGCCCGACGATTTGCTCATCGTCGAGATGCGTGATCAGGTCGTTGGCCTGGATGCCTGCCCGCTGAGCCGGCGTGCCG
Organism: Hyphomicrobiaceae bacterium; assembly: GCA_036380915.1. Lineage (GTDB taxonomy): Bacteria > Pseudomonadota > Alphaproteobacteria > Rhizobiales > Hyphomicrobiaceae > ZC4RG25. Next base: position 9,812 of record DASVDU010000170.1, read on the forward strand.
TCGATGGGTGCGACCACCTTGACCACGCCGTTCTCCATCGTGACCTCGATGCCGAGGCCGCCGAACTCACCCCGCGTCTGCACCTGCATGTCGCGGAAATGCTTCGGGCTGAGATAAGCCGAATGCGGGTCGAGCGACGCCAGCATGCCGTTGATCGCCGACTCGATGAGCTGGGTGTCGTCCGGCTTCTCGACATAGTCGGAACGAACGCGCTCGAGCACGTCGCCGAACAGGTCGAGCTGCCGGTAAATCTCAGAATTCGACGATGACGCCGAATAGGTCTGGGTGACATTCGCTACTGTCGTCAGGCCGGCGAGGCCGGCCATCAGCAAGAATGTCCAGAATGCAAATTCAGGCTTGCGCATTGTCTCTGTGCCTTATCCCTGCACCTTCAGCTGCTCTCCCTGGTGCCACCAGGGAGATGGGTCGACGGGGCGACCTTCCTTGCGGAACTCGACATATAGTACCGGGGCATTTTCATCGGACTGGCCCCCGGCTGCGACCTGCATCGTCCCGACCGGCTCGCCAGCAAGTATAAACTGGCCGAGCTGTGCGTCTATACGGGAAAGTCCGGCAAGTAATACATGGTATCCGCCTCCCGCATTTATAATCAAGAGCTGGCCGTAGCTACGAAACTCTCCAGCGTAAACAACCCAGCCATCAGAAGGTGACGTGACTTGGGCTCCGTAACGGGTCTGAATGACTATGCCCTGGGACTTGCGGCCATTCGACGTCGTTTCCCCGTAGGAGACGACCGTTCGCCCATGCGCGGGCATCGGCAACTTGCCCTTGGCCAGGTGGAAGGGCATGGCCGGCTGCATACGCCCCGGCGGCCCCAATAGTGGACCTGATCCCGGTGACAGCACGACGGCGACCTCTGTCTCTTTCGCCGTTGCGGCAGCCTTGCCATCCGGCGCCTTGCCGTGCGAGCCGGGCTGGCCTGCATCGGCGCCTTTGGGCAGCTGCTTGTTGTAGGTGGCGAGCCCGGTCTTTTCGGCCACCGTTTGATCGAGGGCCGTGATGAGCTCGCTGATGTTGCTGACCGATCTGGAGATCCGGTCGGCTTCCCGCCGCACGGCCGCCAGCTCGCCTTGCCGCTCGGTCAAGGAATGGCGCTTCTGCTCCATCAGCATGGCCACGCGGGCCTGGGCAGCTTTCAAACGTTCGGTCTCCGCTTCGATCTTCGCTCGTTCTTCCGCGATCTGTTTGAAAACCCGGTCGAGCTCCTGCAGGCGCGCCACGAGGTCTTGAACTTCCGCTTGCAGCTCCGGAATGGCGCGTCCGAGCAGCATCGCACTGCGCACCATTTCCAGCGCATCCTCCCGGCGGGTGACGATGACCGGCGGCGGGTTACGGCCGATCCGCTGCATCGCCGCAAGGAGGCTGCTGATCGATGAATGGCGTTGCTGCAGGGCCTCCTGATGCATCTTCTGTTGGGCAACGAGCGCATCGCGGCGCTCTTCTATGCTGCTGAGCTGCGCCTCGCTGAGCTGAACGCTGCGGGCGGCCGCCTGGAGTTGCTCGTTGAGCCGGGCGCGCTCCTGCTCCATGGTCGCGAGGTCGGCCTTGAGCTGCTTTTCCCGCTCCGCAGCCTCCTGGAGCCGCTTGCGATCCTGCTCGAGCTTCTGCTTGGCCTCGGTCGCGAGCTGCGACTGTGCCACGACCGGCGAAGCGGCCAGCAGAAGGGTGGCCGCCGCCGCGAGGCACACCGTCGCACGCTGTCCAGCCGCGCACCACCTACCGCCCGGGCGAGCCGCTGATGCCGCGTGTTCCCGTCGTGCCCGCATCTAGCCTCGTTCCGCGACCCTGCCCAATTGACCGGCGCGGTCTCGTACCCCGTCGCAACCCCGCATCAGAAATCTCTGCAACCGAATAAGGCAATTCTGGTACGGTGGGCAGTATCATAATACGTGCAGGCGGTGCGACCAATCGCGAACCTTTACTTCACTGGTGTGTTTCACGCTATTTGGGCGTCGTAATGCGCCGCCAGCAGCTGGCCCAGGAGCACGATCCAAATGAACAGCCTTTTCTATTTTCTCACCATCCTGGCGCCGGTTGCCGTTCTGGTCGTCCTGCTGCTCGGGCTTGTCAACCTGATGCGAGCCAGGAACGCGAATACGAGCCAGAAGCTCATGCGGTGGCGGGTCGGCCTTCAGTTCGTGGCCATCGTCCTCATCATGATCACAGTCTATCTGACCCACTGAGCTGGATTCGCTCCAGCGCTTCTTGACCGGTCGCGCTTCGGAGATACTGTCGTGAGCAGCGCTCCCGGCGAGGGGAAATCATGGTCGTTCTGAACAAGATCTATACGCGCACCGGTGATGACGGCACGACTGCCCTCGCGAGCGGCCAACGCGTGCGAAAGGACAGCATCCGCGTTGCCGCTTATGGCACGATCGACGAGACCAACGCGGCGATCGGGATGGCCCGCGTGCATCTGGCCGGCAGTCATCCTGGCCTCGTCGAAAAGCTCGCCCGAGTCCAAAACGATCTCTTCGACCTTGGTGCAGAGCTCAGCACGCCGGATACGGGAAAGCCAAAAGCGCGCGAACGGATGGAGATCACGCCGGCCCAGGTGAAGCGCCTGGAGGACGACATCGACGAGCTCAACGCCCACCTGCAACCCTTGCGGTCATTCGTGCTCCCCGGCGGCTCGCCCGGTGCGGCCGCCCTCCATATGGCGCGAACGATCTGCCGCCGGGCGGAACGGTTGATGGTTACGATGGCAGCCGACCCCAACGAGGGCGTGAGCCAGGTTGCTTTACAGTATGTCAACCGGCTTTCGGATCTGCTGTTCGTCGCCAGCCGCTACGTCAACGACCGTGGGAAGAGCGATATCCTCTGGGTCCCCGGGCAGAACAGGTAGACAAGACAGAGCGTGAGCTGCCAATCTGCAGCGGTTCATCTCTAGGGGTCGGGCGCGTGTTCATTCCAGTCTATGATCAGAATCCGCTGCGCTCGATCCAGTTTCAGGCCGTTACGACCGGCCTGATCCTGGTGAACATCGTCGTTTTCATCCTCCAGATAACAACGCTTTCGAACCAGGTGATCCTGGGCTTCGCGCTCGTGCCCAACGACCTTCTGGGCCTCGGCGCGGCGGGGCAGGGCAGGTTGCTGGCGCCAGGGAATGAGATCGGCATCCCCGAACGGCTGACGCTCATCTCTTACATGTTCTTCCACGGCGATATCCTGCATCTCGCCGGCAACATGCTGTTCCTCTGGGTTTTCGGCGACAATGTCGAGGATGCGCTCGGCCACCTCAAATTCTTGATCTTCTATCTGACCTGCGGGGTCGTGGGAGGTCTTGTCCACGCGCTGATGATGCCGTCGTCCGAAATGCCCCTGATCGGCGCCAGCGGGGCGGTCGCCGGTGTGATCGCGGCCTACCTGATGCTCCATCCCCGGGTTCGGGTCTGGGTGCTGATATTTCGGTTCATCCCGATCCAGATTTCGGCCGCGTTCGCGCTTGGCGCCTGGATTTTCACGCAGTTCCTGATGGTGCTGCTGCCAGAGGTGGGGCCCGTCGCCTGGTGGGCGCACATCGGCGGGATCATTGCCGGCGCCGTTCTCGTCACCGTGATGCGCCGGCCCGGAGTCCCGCTGTTCGACCGCAATATTGCATAGCAGCGGCTACGGATGCGAATAGCTGGCGGAACACCCTGTCGGCCCGACGATTGACTTGCAGAAAACGTGAGAATACGGTGCCCTTTCGCACCTGCGAAGGGTCTCTCCCACACGTAGCCCGCGCTGGGTGAGATCGAAGGTTGAGACAGATCGTCCCGCAATCGAAGCGTTGCGGAAGTCGCTTGGCTGCTGGCAAATACGTTATGCGACTGAAGGAAGATTCTGGAGAGTTTCAGATATGAAGATCCTCGTGCCGGTCAAGCGCGTGGTCGATTTCAACGTCAAGATCCGGGTCAAACCGGATGGCTCGGGAGTCGAGCTTGCGAATGTGAAGATGTCCATGAACCCCTTCGACGAGATCGCCGTGGAAGAGGCGATCCGGCTGAAGGAAAAGGGCATCGCAACGGAGATCGTCGCCGTCTCCATTGGGCCCTCCAAGGCACAGGAGACGATCCGAACCGCGCTCGCGATGGGTGCCGACCGCGGTATCCTGATCGAGACCGACGAGGGCGTAGCCGTAGAACCTTTGGCAGTGGCGAAGCTTCTCAAGGCCGTGGTTGCCGACGAGCAACCCGGCCTTGTTATTTTGGGCAAGCAGGCCATCGACGACGATTGCAATCAGACCGGCCAGATGCTGGCGGCGCTCCTTGGCTGGCCGCAGGCGACTTTCGCATCCAAGGTCGTCATCGACAATGGCTCGGCCTTGGTGACCCGCGAGGTCGACGGCGGCCTCGAAACCTTGAAGCTGCAGCTGCCGGCCATCGTCACGACGGACCTCCGCCTCAATGAGCCGCGTTACGCCTCGCTTCCCAACATCATGAAGGCGAAGAAGAAGCCGCTGGACGTCAAGAAGGCCGCGGACTTCGGCGTCGACATTGCGCCGCGCCTCAAGGTGCTGCAAACGGCTGAGCCGCCTGCCCGCAAATCGGGAGTCAAGGTGTCGAGCGTGGCGGAGCTCGTTGAGAAACTGAAGACGGAAGCGGGGGTGATCTGATGCCGGCCCTGGTTGTCGCGGAGCACAACAACAGCACTTTCAATCCGGTAACCGCGAAAGCGGTCACGGCTACGGCCGCGCTGGGCAGCGAGATTCATGTGTTGGTCGCCGGCTCGAACTGCCGGGGTGTGGCGGAGCAGGCGGCCAAGCTTCAGGGCGTGACGAAGGTGCTGGTCGCCGATGCCCCGCACTTGGAGCATCAGCTCGCGGAGGACATGACGGCGCTCGTCGTCCCGCTGATGGCCAGCTACGAGGCGCTCGTCGCCGCCGCCACCTCGTTCGGCAAGAACCTGCTGCCGCGCGTGGCGGCCATGCTCGACGTCATGCAGATCTCGGATATCACGGCCGTGAAATCGCCCGACACTTTCGAGCGACCGATCTATGCCGGCAATGCCATCCAGACGGTGCAGTCGGGCGAGGCCAAGAAGGTGATCACGATCCGTGCAGCCTCGTTTGCGGCAGCTCCGGAGGGCGGATCAGCGACGATCGAGGCCATTTCAGTGCCTGAGGCCACGGGACTTTCGAAGTTCGAGCGGGCCGAGATCGCCAAGTCGGATCGCCCCGAGCTCACGGCAGCCCGGATCGTCATCTCCGGCGGGCGCGGAATGCAGTCCAGCGAGAACTTCAAGAAATACCTCGAGCCGGTGGCGGATCGGCTCGGGGCTGCCATGGGGGCCAGCCGCGCGGCGGTCGACGCCGGCTACGCACCCAATGACCTGCAAGTCGGCCAGACCGGCAAGGTGGTCGCGCCGGAGCTTTATATCGCGGTCGGCATCTCGGGCGCCATCCAGCATCTTGCCGGTATGAAGGACTCCAAAGTCATCGTCGCGATCAACAAAGATGGCGAGGCGCCGATCTTCCAGGTCGCAGATTACGGGCTCGTGGCGGACCTCTTCCAGGCTCTGCCGGAGCTTGACGCCGAGCTGCAGAAAGCCGGCTACTGAAAGCGAAAAACCGGGGCAGCCTGAGAAGAACAGATAGAAACGCCGGTCTGCTGCATATTGTGGAACAGTCAACGCCAGGAGCAAACACGGTGGCCATCAAGAAGGTGGGGGTAATCGGCGCCGGCCAGATGGGCAGTGGGATCGCCCACGTGGTTGCGCTTGCAGGGTATGACGTAGCGATCACGGACATCGCCAAGGAGGTCGTGGACAAGGCGATGTCCAACATCGACCGTAACATGGACCGGCAAGTCGCGCGCGGTCTTATCACTGCCGACCAGAAAGCGGCTGCCCTCAAGCGTATCCGCTACGTGCCCGACTACGACGGCTTGCAGGATTGCGACCTGGTCATCGAGGCAGCGACCGAGGACGAGGCGGTCAAACGCAAGATTTTCACCGAGCTCTGTCCCAAGCTGAAGCCGGATGCCATCGTCGCCTCGAATACATCCTCGATTTCGATTACCCGCCTCGCCTCGATCACCAAGCGCGCCGAGCGCTTCATCGGTATGCATTTCATGAATCCGGTGCCGGTGATGCAGCTCGTTGAGCTGATCCGAGGCATAGCCACCGAAGACGACACCTTTGCGACGGCGCGGTCCTTCGTCGAATCCCTGGGGAAAACGATCGCGGTCTCGGAGGATTTTCCGGCCTTCATCGTCAACCGCATTCTGTTGCCGATGATCAACGAGGCCGTTTACACGCTCTACGAGGGCGTCGGAACGGTGGAAGCCATCGACAAGGCCATGCGACTCGGCGCGAACCACCCGATGGGGCCGCTGGAGCTTGCTGACTTCATCGGTCTCGACACCTGCCTTTCCGTCATGCAGGTGCTCTACGAAGGCTTGGCCGATTCGAAATACCGCCCCTGCCCGCTATTGGTGAAGTACGTCGAGGCCGGGTGGCTCGGCCGCAAGACCCAGCGGGGCTTCTACGATTACCGGGGCGAAAAGCCCGTTCCGACGCGCTGATATCGAGCCCGTCAGGAAAGCTGGGCGGATTTGCACACCTTTCGTTCCCAGCCGCACTCGACGCCGGCATTGACCGCAATATTTCCTATTCAAGCGCGGCTTGAGCTATATCCCTTTTTGATTCCTTGAGTGCGGCTAGCCTTGTGACTGCCTGCTCCGATCATCTGCGCTGCGTTATGAAGCCAGGCAGCATGGGAACGGCCAAAGAGGCCGGAACGGGCGAAGCGAAGGTGCGCGAATGACTGGCGATCTCGACAAGGAGTACCGGCCCTGCGTCGGCATCATGGTGGTCAACCGACAAGGGTTGGTGTGGATCGGTCGCCGCGCCGATGCGCCGAATGAGCCGGAAGGCCCCGGTTCCTGGTGGCAGATGCCGCAAGGCGGCATCGATCCCGACGAGGACCCCCGCATCGCAGCGCTCCGCGAGTTGCGCGAGGAGACCGGGTTGCACACGGTCAAGGTTATCGCCGAGCACCCGGAATGGCTGCGCTACGATCTCCCGCCAAACCTGATCGGCAAGGCCTGGGGCGGGCGCTGGCGCGGCCAGCGGCAGAAATGGTTTCTCGTCAGGTTTCTCGGCGACGACTCGGAAGTGAATCTCACCCCGCCTCCTGGCCACCAGGTCGAGTTCGACTGCTGGCGCTGGTCCCCGCTCGACGAGCTGCAGGACGCGATCGTTCCATTCAAACGTGATGTCTATGCCAAGGTGATTACCGCTTTTCGTCCCCTGATCGGACCCGATACCGGGAGCCGTTGCCAGTCGTGACTTTCAAAACCGGCGCCGGTCGACAGAAATTGCCCCTCCGGCGCACCGTCGGCATCTTACTCATCAATCGGAGTGGAAAAGTGTGGATCGGCCAGCGGCGGCCGAGATGGCTTCCGCCCGATGCCGAACCGATCTGGCAGATGCCGCAGGGTGGCATTCGCGCAGGCGAGAAACCGCGGGCGGCCGCGCTGCGTGAGCTTGCCGAGGAAACCGGAATCACCTCGGTCGAGGTGCTGGCAAAATCACGGTCCTGGATCACTTGGCAGCTTCCGGACGAACTCATCGGCGTCGCGCTTAAGGGGCGTTACAGGGGCCAGCGCCAGCGCTGGTTCGCGATGCGGTTCGTCGGTGATGATCGTGAGGTCTCGCTGACCCCACCGGACGGGACGAAACCCGAATTCGACGACTGGCGCTGGGCCAAGCCCGAAGAGGTCATCGCGCTGGCCATTCCTTTCCGCAGGCCCGTTTATGCGGCGGTCATCAAGGAGTTTGCTTCTTTACTCCAAAAAGAATAGCGGACCCGTTCGGGTCCGCCGCGTCTGCTTAAATTCGGTGCTTGGATCAGCGGCCACCGGACTGCAGGGCGCGGAGCCGGTCTACGGCTTCCTGAGCCATGAACCGGGCGTCGTCGTCCGCGGCCTCGTCCAGCTCCGCCTGAGCAGCCGTCAGCTCCGCCTCGATTGCGCTCTGCGCGGAGGAGGCATCTGCATCGAACGCCGTCTGCGCGAGCACCGTCAGCCGATCCGGCTCGACCTCCGCGAAGCCTCCCTTCACGAATACGCGCCGCGTTCCGCTTGGGAGCTGCACGTCGAGCACGCCAGGGCGCAGCATCGAAAGCATGGGCGCATGGTTCGCCAGAACTGCGAAGTCGCCCTGAACGCCGGGCAGCACCACCTGCTCCGCATCCTCTGACAGCAGCACCCTTTCGGGGCTCACCAGCTCGAATTTGAACGTATCAGCCATTCTCTTTCCTCAGCGCCGGCCCGAGGGCAGCCGTGCCCCGTGCGGGCATGGCTACTCGTCCCCCGGGTCCTCCTCGGCCTTCGCCTGCACCTCTTCTTCCGTCTGCAGCTGCGTGCCGCAGAAGGGGCAGAAGTACACCGGATGATCCACCGTGCCGGGCTCGTTGTCGTCGAGCTCGATGAGCCCGACCGCCAGGTAAAGCACGCCGTCGCGGCCTACACTGACGAGCGGCTCGAAGTCCTCGCCGGCCATCGCTTCCTTCAGCGCGTCACAGCACGTGCCGAACCCGCCACTCGCCGTCTTTTCCGCTTCAGCCATATGCGTTCACTTTCTTGACCGCTCAGGCGGCCTCTGCGAGCTGCTCTGCCTTGGCGATGGCTTCCTCGATGGTGCCAACCATGTAGAACGCCTGCTCGGGCAGATGGTCGTAGTCGCCGTTGCACAGACCCTTGAAGCCCTTGATGGTGTCCTGCAGGCTCACGAGCTTGCCCGGCGAGCCGGTGAAGACCTCCGCGACGTGGAACGGCTGCGAGAGGAAGCGCTCGATCTTGCGCGCACGCGCGACGATCATCTTGTCCTCTTCGCTGAGCTCGTCCATGCCGAGAATGGCGATGATGTCCTGGAGCGACTTGTAGCGCTGCAGGATCGCCTGGACCTGGCGCGCGACCGCGTAGTGCTCCTCGCCGACGATGCGCGGATCGAGCATGCGCGAGGTCGAGTCGAGCGGGTCGACGGCCGGGTAGATGCCCTTTTCGGCGATGGCGCGCGAAAGCACCGTCGTGGCGTCGAGGTGGGCGAACGAGGTCGCCGGCGCTGGGTCGGTCAGATCGTCAGCCGGCACGTAAATGGCCTGGACCGAGGTGATCGACCCCTTCTGCGTCGTCGTGATGCGCTCCTGCAGGGCCCCCATGTCGGTGGCGAGCGTCGGCTGATAACCGACGGCCGAGGGAATGCGGCCCAGAAGCGCCGACACCTCGGAGCCGGCCTGCGTGAAGCGGAAGATGTTGTCGACGAAGAACAGCACGTCCTGGCCCTGGTCGCGGAAGTACTCGGCGACCGTCAGGCCGGTCAGGCCGACGCGGGCACGGGCACCCGGCGGCTCGTTCATCTGACCGTAGACCAGGGCGCACTTGGAGCCGGCCGCAGAGCCGTGCTTGCGCGGGTCCTTGTTGACGCCCGACTCGATCATCTCGTGATAGAGGTCGTTGCCTTCGCGCGTGCGCTCACCGACACCGGCGAACACGGAATAGCCGCCGTGCGCCTTGGCGACGTTGTTGATGAGCTCCATGATGAGCACGGTCTTGCCGACGCCGGCGCCGCCGAACAGGCCGATCTTGCCGCCCTTGGCGTAGGGCGCCAGCAGGTCGACGACCTTGATGCCGGTGACCAGGATCTGCGCTTCCGTCGACTGCTCGACGTACTCGGGTGCCGGCTGGTGGATGGGGCGCTGTTCGACGCCCTGGATGGGGCCGGCCTCGTCCACCGGCTCGCCGATCACGTTCATGATGCGGCCGAGCGTGGCCTCGCCGACCGGAACGGCGATGGCGCGACCGGTATCGGTGACCTCCTGACCGCGCACGAGCCCTTCGGTCGAGTCCATAGCAATGGTGCGAACCGTATTCTCACCAAGGTGCTGGGCCACTTCCAACACCAGGCGGTTGCCGTGGTTCGTCGTCTCGAGGGCGTTCAAAATTGCCGGCAGCTCGTCCTCGAACTGAACGTCGACGACCGCGCCCATCACCTGACGAATTCTTCCGACTTTATTGCTTGCCATTGTGTCTTCCTAACCTGCAGCGGTTTTCAGTCTGCTTCGACCTAATCGAGACGTCGCTCTATCCTCGATATTCTTTCCTCGAGCCGATCCAGGCGCTGGCTCAGACTTCCGAGCAGAGTCAGGACCTGACCCTGGTTCAGCTCCAAGCCCGAAACCCTCGATTTCAGGTCGCCTACGTCCAACTCCATTCGCTCCTGAGACGCGCGAATGCGTTTCAAGTGCTCGAGGATCAAATTCGAACTTTCGTCAGTCATGGCGAACTCTGCCGACGTTGCTGACCACCCGCCGACGCTATAGCGCCTCCGCACCCGAGATGATCTCGATCAGCTCCTTGGTGATCATCGCCTGACGTGTGCGGTTATAGGTCAATGTCAACCTGTCGATCATCTCGCCGGCGTTACGCGTCGCGTTGTCCATCGCCGTCATGCGCGCGCCCTGCTCGGAAGCTGCGTTCTCGAGAAGACCGTGGAAGACCTGGGTCGACAGGTTCCGCATCAGGAGGAACTCGAGGATCTCCTCCTCGCCCGGCTCGTACTCCTGGATCGCCTGGGCGCCGGCCTGGGCATTCGCTTCTTCTCCGGCCGGCAGCTTCGCCGGTATCAGCTGCTGTGCCGTCGGCTTCTGTGCGATGACCGACTTGAACTCGGCAAAATAGAGCGTGCAGACGTCGAACTCGCCTGCTTCGAAAAGGGCGAGGATCTTGTCTGCGATCTCCTGCGCGTTTGCATAACCGAGTTGCCGTACGCCGCGAAGATCGACCCGGTCGACGACCAGCTTACCGTATTCGCGACGTAGGATGTCGTAACCTTTGCGACCGACGCTCAAGATCTTGACCGTCTTGCCCTCCTGCTGCAGGCGCTGGATGTCCTGCCGCGCCAGCCTGGCGATATTGGCATTAAAACCGCCGCAAAGGCCGCGCTCCGCTGTCATGACGACGAGCAGATGCACGTCGTCCCGGCCGGTGCCCACGAGCAGCGGTGACAGGCCCTCCCGCGAGGTAATCCGCTGGTTGAGGTTAACCAGAATGCGGTCCATCCGCTCGGCGTACGGGCGCGCCGCCATTGCCGCTTCCTGCGCGCGGCGCAGCTTGGCGGCCGCAACCATCTGCATGGCCTTGGTGATCTTGCGCGTCGCCTTGACGGAAGCGATGCGATTTCTGAGGTCCTTCAAGCTGGCCATAGTGCCGCGTCGTCCCCGTTGCGATCCCGTCGACCCGGACGGCACAGGCACATGAAATGCCGCGGGCCGCGATCCGGGTGAAACTTGCCGAAGGCGCTGTGGTCCTGATCTCCAGCCTGCAAGGTACCTTCGGCGCTCCTTGCGCTAGAACCCGGCCCGCGTTGGACTTTCGCCCGCGGGCGAGCCGGGAGCTTCAATATCGACTTAGGGCGTGAACGCCTTCGCGAACTTGTCGATAGCGGCGACCAGCTGCTTCTCGGTCTCGGCCGAAAGCTGCTTCTCAGTCCGGATGGTCTCGAGAATATCGGCGTGCTGATCGCGGATCGTGCGCAGCAGCTCCTGCTCGAAGCGGCCGACGGCGGTCACCGGCAGCGGATCGAGATAGCCGCGCGTTCCGGCGAAGATCACGATCACCTGCTCTTCCATCTTCAGCGGCGAGAACTGCGGCTGCTTCAGCAGCTCGGTCAAACGCGCGCCGCGCGCCAGCAGGCGCTGGGTGGTGGCGTCGAGGTCGGAGCCGAACTGGGCGAATGCCGCCATCTCGCGGTACTGCGCGAGCTCACCCTTGATGCGGCCGGCGACCTGCTTCATCGCCTTCGTCTGCGCCGCCGACCCGACCCGCGACACCGAGAGGCCGACGTTCACCGCGGGGCGGATGCCCTGGTAGAACAGGTCCGTCTCGAGGAAGATCTGGCCGTCGGTGATCGAGATCACGTTCGTCGGAATATAGGCCGACACGTCGTTGGCCTGCGTCTCGATGACCGGCAGTGCGGTCAGCGAGCCCGCGCCGTGCTCGTCGTTGAGCTTCGCTGCGCGCTCCAAAAGGCGCGAGTGCAGGTAGAATACGTCACCCGGGTAGGCCTCACGCCCCGGCGGACGGCGCAGCAGAAGCGACATCTGGCGGTAGGCGACGGCCTGCTTGGACAGGTCGTCGTAGGCGATCACGGCATGCAGGCCGTTGTCGCGGAAATATTCGCCCATCGTGCAGCCGGCGAACGGTGCGAGATACTGCATCGGCGCCGGGTCGGAGGCCGTGGCCGCAACGATGATCGAGTACTCGAGAGCACCCCGCTCCTCCAGCACCTTCACGAACTGAGCGACGGTGGAGCGCTTCTGTCCGACGGCGACGTAGACGCAGTAGAGCTTGGCCTTCTCGTCGTCACCCTGGTTCAGCGGCTTCTGGTTGAGGAAGGTGTCGAGGATAATGGCGGTCTTGCCGGTCTGGCGGTCGCCGATGATCAGCTCGCGCTGGCCACGGCCGATGGGAATCAGCGCGTCGATGGCCTTGAGGCCGGTCGCCATCGGCTCGTGCACCGATTTGCGCGGCAGGATGCCCGGCGCCTTCACGTCCACGCGCATGCGTTTCGTGGCCTTGATCGGCCCTTTGCCGTCGATCGGATTGCCGAGCGCGTCGACGACGCGGCCGAGCAGCTCAGGCCCCACCGGCACCTCGACGATGGCGCCCGTCCGCTTGACGGTATCGCCTTCCTTGATGCCGCTGTCCGGCCCGAAAATGACGACGCCGACGTTGTCCGCCTCGAGGTTGAGCGCCATCCCGCGGATCCCGTTCGGGAACTCGACCATCTCGCCGGCCTGCACGTTGTCCAGGCCGTAAACACGGGCGATGCCGTCGCCGACCGACAGCACCTGGCCGATCTCGGAGACCTCGGCCTCCTTGCCGAAGTTCTTGATCTGCTCCTTGAGGATTGCAGAGATCTCAGCGGCGCGGATGTCCATCAGCCAACCTCTTTCATGCGAATCTTGAGTGAATTGAGTTTCGTGCGCAGCGATGAGTCGATCATCCGGCTGCCGATCTTCACGACGAGACCGCCAAGGAGGGCGGGATCGACACGAAGGTTAATTTGCACGTCCTTGCCGACGGACGCCCTCAGCGCGTCCTTCAGCGCCTTCATCTGATCGTCCTTCAGCGGGAAGGCCGAAGCGACATCGGCCTCGACCTCGCCACGGGCCTTGGCGCACATGGTGCGGAAAGCCCGGATCATATCCGAAACCGCGAACAGCCGGCGGTTGCGGGCCGCCAGCTTCAGGAAATTGGCTGCCAGCCCGCCGATGCCGACCCGCTCCAGCACCGCAGATATGGCGGCAAGCTGTTCGTCGCTGGAAAAGACCGGGCTGCGCACCAGGCGCCTCAGGTCCTCGCTGTCATCGAGCAGCTTCTGGAACTCTATGAGGTCCTGCTCTACCTCCGCGAGCTGTCGCTGCTCCTCAGCTAGCTCGAATAGTGCCGAAGCGTAGCGCCCTGCTACACTTGCCATAATCGGTTCGTCGGTCGCCACGTCGAACGGCCTCGTCGCGTTGAGGATATTGGGGGCATTAGCCGCGGCGGTCACCCGCTCGGGCGAAGGAGCATCTGCAAAAGGGCACCCGCGCGGCTTGGCACCCCTTCCAGAAGCCGGGTTCCCTCTAACACGGTAGGCGCAGCCCATCAACCGCCGGAATACGCCTCAATGCCGCATTCCGGTCTCAATCAATTCCGGCGCGGAAAGCTCTCGGCCAGTGCCGATTTCCTCGTGCGGGCAAATGCCTCCAATCAGGTTCGAAGAATGGCTACGAGCTACATGAAATTGTAGGGATCGACGTCGACGGTCAAGCGGAGGTCGCCCTTGGGATCGGGTGCGGCCGACAGCCAGGCGCGCAGGTAGGCCTGCAGGTCCACCTCGCGGGCCGCCTTGACGAGAATGCGCCAGCGATGGCGGCCGCGGATCACCGCTAAGGGCGCTTCTGCCGGCCCCAGCACCTCAATTCTCTCGGCGAGTGGCGCGCGGCGCACCACTTCGCGGGCGTAGACCTCGGCAGTCTCCTTGTGACGGGCAGATATAATGAGCGCCGCCAGCCGGCCGAACGGGGGCAGCATGGCAGCTTGGCGCTGGCTGATCTCGCGGTCGAGAAAGGCCTCGCGGTCTCCGGAGATGATCGCCTGCATGACGGGATGGTCGGGCATGTGCGTCTGCACCAGGCCGCGGCCCTGGGCAAAGGAGCGGCCGGCACGGCCCGTCACCTGATGCAGCAGCTGGAACGTGCGTTCGGCCGCCCGCGGGTCCGCTTGGCCGAGGCCGAGGTCGCCGTCGACGACGCCGACCGTGGCAAGGTCGGGGAAGTGGTGCCCCTTGGCGACGATCTGGGTGCCGATGACGATATCGGCCTCGCGGTTCTCGATGGCCGCGATCACCTTTCGCATCTCGGCGAGGCCGGGGATCAGGTCGCTCGACAGGATTGCCAGCCGGGCCGTAGGAAACCGCTCCGACACTTCTTCCGCGATGCGCTCCACGCCAGGACCGCAGGCCACCAGCGACTCCGAGTCACCGCACTTCGGGCACTTCCCCGGAATGGGCAGTGCGAAGCCGCAGTGATGGCAGGTGAGCTTGCGCCGGAACCGGTGCTCCACGAGCCAAGCGGAACATTGCGGACACTCGATCCTGGTGCCGCAGGTCCGGCAGAGCGTCAGCGGCGCGTAGCCGCGGCGGTTCAGAAAGAGCAGAGTCTGCTGGCCCTTGGCCGCCGTCTCTGCGATCGCTTCGACCAGGACCGGGGACAGCCAGCGGCCCTTCTCGGGCGGATGCTTGCGCAGATCGATGGCCTCGACCTGCGGCAGCTCCGTACCGGAATAGCGGCCCGGCAGGACGAGATGGCGGTAGCGGCCCGTGCGGGCATTCACGTAGGTCTCGATCGACGCCGTTGCCGAGGCGAGCACGACCGGGCATTTGCCGAGGCTGCCGCGCACGACCGCCATGTCGCGGGCCTGATAGTGGACCCGGTCGTCCTGCTTGTAGCCCTGATCGTGCTCCTCATCGACGATGATGAGGCCAAGCTCGCGATAGGGCAGGAAGAGTGCCGACCGCGCGCCCACGACGACGCGGGCCTCGCCCGTTGCCGTCGCTCGCCACACCCGCCCGCGCTCGGCCGAGGCGAGCGCCGAATGCCACTCGACCGGCGGGCAGCCGAAGCGGCTCGCGAAGCGGCTGAGAAACTGGCTCGTGAGCGCAATTTCCGGCAGCATGATCAACACTTGCCGGTTCCGCTCCAGGGCCCTGGCGACGGCCTCGTAGTAGACTTCGGTTTTACCGGAGCCCGTCACACCGTCGAGCAGCGTCACTGAAAAGTTGTCCGCGTCGACGGCTGATCGCAGCGCGTGAACGGCGCGCTCCTGATCCGGGCCGAACTGGACCATGCTGTGGGCCGGCCACGGCTGCGGATAACGCTTTTCTGGGATCGCAACCTCGACCAGAACGCCCGCCTGGACGAGGCCATCGATAACACCTGTGGTGCAGCCTGCCTCCGCGGCCAACGCGGATTTGGCGCGCGCCAGACCGTCGCTTGCAATCTCGATGGCGCGTTTGCGGGCAGGGGTCATGCGGGGCGGCTCGGGCGCGCCCTCGACGATGCGCACGCCGAAGCGGGGCCGCGGCGGCTCGAAAACCGCCTGCGCGCCCATCATCATCCGCACCACCATGCCAAGCGGCGAGAGCGTGTAGCGCGCGATCCATTCGGCAAAGCGCAGCGACAGGGTGGGGAGAGGTGGGACGTCGAGCACCTCCAGCAGCGGCTTCAGCTTGGAGGCGGTGACCGGCCGCTCGGGACCGACAACGCGATCCCAGACGACGCCGAGCCGGAGCTGCGGTCCAAACGGCACCAATACGAACGAGCCCGGCTGGATATCCAACTTTTCCGGTGCCAGGTAATCGTAAGATTGGTCCAGAGCTACCGGAATGACGACAGGCAGGCGACGCAAAGCGCCGCAAGCTTCGTCATTAAGTTCCAGCAGACTGGTCAAAGGGGCACGCTGCAGATTAGAACCGACCCAAAGCGGCTAGCCTTGGCCGAGCCTTGCGGCGAGCCAAGGGCAACAGGAGTTGATCCATGAAATTCTTCGTCGACACAGCAGATGTTGCCGTCATCAAGGAGCTCGCGGCGACCGGGCTGCTCGACGGCGTTACCACCAATCCATCGCTGGTGGCAAAGGTGGGGCGGGACTTCAAGTCGGTGGTGCGGGAAATCTGTGAGATCGTACCGGGGCCCGTCAGCGCCGAGGTGGCTGCGACCGACTATGAGGGAATGGTCGCCGAAGGTCGTGTGCTCGCGGCAATCGCCAAGAATGTTTGCATCAAGGTGCCGTTGACCTGGGACGGCCTCAAGGCCTGCCGGACACTCACTTCGGACGGGCACATGGTGAACGTCACGCTGTGCTTCTCGGCGAACCAGGCGCTGCTGGCGGCGAAGGCCGGGGCTACGTTCGTCTCGCCCTTCATCGGCCGTCTCGACGACATCGGTCTCGACGGCATGGAGCTGATCCGTGAGATCCGCGCCATCTTCGACAACTACTCGGAGCTGACGACGGACATTCTGGCCGCCTCGATCCGCACCGTGAACCACGTCCGGCAGGCAGCTCTCATTGGTGCAGACGTCGCGACCATTCCGCCCGCCGTCCTGCAAGCCCTGGTGAAGCATCCGCTGACCGACATCGGCCTTGCCCAGTTCGTGGCCGATTGGGAAAAGACGGGGCAGAAGATTCTCTAGCGAATAGTGGGTGGCGAATAGCGAGTAGGGATGACGTAGGAGAGGGCCGGAACTCTCCCCACCGCCATCCCCGCGCAGGCAGGGATCTGCGATACAGCGCCGCGAGCACTCGTTGCAAGGTGTCGTGATGGCCACCTCCGCGGCCATGACGGATCGAAGGATGGCGTGCCTTGGACCTTTAGCCGTCCCGCAACGCGGACCTGACGGTGGGAGATGTGGCCGGATCAGCCCAGCTGCTCCCTTCGCCATTCGCTATTTCGCCATTCGCTCACTCTGCCGCCGTCGGCGGCTCGAGCAAATCCCAGCGGTTGTGCAGCATGGTCAGCGCGCGGCGGGCGGCTTCGGCCTGGGCAGTGGCACCATGTTGCTCAAAGACCTCCAGCGCCGGGACGATGGCCGCCGCGGCAGCGAGCCAGTTTTCGCGCCGGTCCTTCAGCTCGCCGAGCCTGATGAGGACGGTCGACATGTTGAGCCGCGTGACCGCCCAGCGCATCGGCTCGGATTCACGCGAGAACACCTCGAGTGCGCCCCGGTAGGCGACCGCCGCCTGCTCCAGCGTCAGCGCCGAGGCATTCCCGACCTCGCACATGGACGCCAGCGCGTTGCCAAGGCCGATCCGCGCCAGACCCCAGATGCGGGGGTCGGTTTCGCGGCTCAGCACCTCGAGCGCCGTCCGGAAGGCGATGCTCGCCTGCTCGAAAAGGGCTTTGGACGGCTCGTGCTCGGCGATGGCAAGCAGCGCATTGCCGAGGCCCTGTGAGGCCGATGCGAGGCCCTTCGCCTCTCCATTGGAGCCCGCCAGCTCGGCGGCCTTGGCATAGACATTCACGGCCTGCCGCAGGAGCGGGATGTTGCTGGTCTCCTCGCCTGCGTAGTAGAGCGCATCCGCGCGGCGCAACGTAAAGCGCAACTGGGCAGCGGGATCTGTGCGAGCGACACTCTCGGCCGCCTCCTCGAACAGCTCGGCGGCGCTCTGGAAGTCCATGCGCGCCATGGCGAGCTCGGCGACGTCGGCGGTTGCCATCGCTTCCTGCTGAATCTCGGCGCGAAGCTGCTCCAGCTCCTCATTGAGCCTCTGCTCGGTCCGCCGGCGCGCTGCGCGAAAACTGCGGCGCACCTCCTTCAGCAGCTCCATCGCGGCTTCGAAGTCGCCGTTGACCAGCGCTTCGGCTGCCTTCGCCTTCAGTGCCCGGATTTCAGCGGGCTCGTTCGTGGGCCGTAGGAGCTGCTCCCGCGTCTCCTTCAGCCACTGCGCCAGCTCGGCGACCTGCCATGCCTCGCGGGCGGGCAGGGTGCGCTGCTTTTCGGCAATGGCCGAAAACCGCTGCAAGGCCCTGTCCGACAAGCCGTAGCGCTCTTTGAGAGCAGCCATCTCGGATTCGGGGCTTGCTTCTGCGACGGTGAGCTCTGTGCCAGGTTCCGATGCTGCCGCCGGCTCGGGCTGCTGCTTGCCCAGAAACTCGCTTGCTGCCGGGAGCGCATCCCGGAGGAGCCTTTGGTCGGCGAGAACTTGCAGAAACAGCTGCTCGAGCAGGAAGTTGCAGACGTCGTCAGAAAGCCCGTCAAAGCCCTCCGGGCCAAGGGCCTTGGCTTGCGCGACGAGCTGCGCCGCGATCTGGCTCGCTGCAGCGGCCGGGGTTCCGTGCTGCCCGCGGAGCGCAGCGTTCACGAATTCCGGGTCCGGACGGCACGCGTCGATGACGGGCACCAGCCTGCGGGCATGTTCCGCCGCCGTGTGCATCGGGATGCCGCGCGTATCTTGGGCGAGCCAGATCTGGTGAGCGAGGCGGTCGAGCACATCGCCGATGGGCCCACCCTCGCCGCGCGATCGTAGGAAGGCCGAGAACTCGCCGCCAGAGAGGGCAGCCCCAGGCGGAACGCGGCAGCCGAGAGCAGGCATGAGGGCGAGCACCCCTGCTCCGGTGAAAAGCTCCAATGACTCATAAAGGGACATGCCTGCACGCTCGCCGCTCGCGCATCCCGACAAGTACCGCATCGGGAAAGCGAAGTCATGCCAACGCGTAACGATCTGTGCACAGCTGTGCGAATCTGCGCAGTATGGAAGGTCGAAACGTTGCACTCGGAGCATTGTTAACGGTCCGTTAACCCTGGAGACCTGAAGTCGCCGGTCATGTCGTAAGCTAACGGAGCGGTGTCGTATGCGAGCCATGGCCGAAGGGCAGGGGGAGTTGCAACTCTCCAGACCGCTGCAGGAGGCGGTCGCGGACTGGCTCGACCACCTCGCTGGCGAACGCAACTATTCGGACCTTACGCGTGAGGCTTACGGGCGCGACCTGAGGCAGTTCCTCAGCTACTGGCAGGCACAGCTCGGTCGTCAGCCGAGCCTCGCCGATCTCGAGATTCTGGAGCCGCGGACCTTCCGTGGCTTTCTCGCAAGCCGCCGCCGCCAGCAGGCATCGAATCGCTCCCTGGCCCGATCGCTCTCGGCACTGAGGTCTTTTTTCCGCTGGCTGGAGGGGAAGGAAATCGGACGAAGCCGGGCCGTGCTCTCCGTCTCACGTCCAAAGGTGCCGCACGGCGTGCCGAAGCCGCTCACCGTGGCCAAGGCCGCTGCCCTCATTGAAAGCGGGATCCAGGCGGACCCTGACTGGGTCGTAACGCGGGACACGGCCGTGCTGCTCCTGCTCTACGGATCGGGGCTGCGCATCTCCGAGGCGCTGGGACTGAAAGTCTGCGAAGCTCCGAGCAAGGATCGCGACGTGCTCCGCATCGTCGGTAAAGGCGGGAAGGAGCGGGTGGTGCCGGTGCTACCCATCACGATCGAGGCCGTGGAGCGGTATCGCCAGCAATGCCCCTACCTTCTCGAGCCGGATGATATTTTGTTTCGCGGAGCCAAGGGCGGTCCGTTATCGCCGCGGATCATTCAGCTCGCGATCGCACGGGCGCGTGCCGCACTGGGATTGCCCGAGACAGCGACCCCGCATGCGTTGCGCCACTCGTTCGCAACGCATCTCCTCTCGGCCGGAGCGGACTTGCGACAGATCCAGGAGCTGCTGGGCCACGCATCGCTGTCGACCACGCAAATCTACACCGAGGTCGACCGCGCGCGGCTGCTCGCCGTTTATGATGCCGCCCACCCCAGGGCGCGCGGCTGATCCGTCGCAATCACATGTGGATGGCGCGCTTGTCGACGGCGAGCGCGGCTTCCTTCACCGCTTCTGACAAAGTCGGGTGTGCATGGCAGGTGCGGGCCAGGTCTTCCGCCGAGCCGCCGAACTCCATGATGACGACGGCCTCCGCAATCAGCTCGCCCGCATTCGGGCCGATGATGTGCACGCCGAGGATGCGGTCGGTCTCGGCGTCGGCCAGCACCTTCACGAGTCCGTCGGTGGTCTTGTTCACCTTCGCGCGGCCGTTGGCCGTGTAGGGGAACTTGCCGACCTTGAACGAGACGCCCGCCTCCTTCAGCTCCTCCTCGGAACGGCCGACCGTGGCGACCTCCGGAAATGTGTAGATGACGCTCGGAATGACCCCGTAGTTCACATGGCCCGCCTGTCCCGCGAGTATTTCGGCGACGGCGACGCCCTCCTCCTCGGCCTTGTGCGCCAGCATCGGCCCTGCGATCACGTCGCCAATGGCGTAAATGCCGGGGACGTTGGTCTGGTAATGGTCGTCAACAACGATGCGTCGCTTGTTGTCGAGCTGAACGCCGACGTCCTCCAGTCCGAGTCCCTCGGTGTATGGCACGCGCCCGACACAGACGAGAACGACGTCGGCCGAGACCGTTTCGGCACTTCCGCCGGCAGCGGGCTCGATGGTCACCTTGTGCGCGCCGTTCGACTTGTTGACGGCGGTCACCTTGCTCGACAGCTTGAATTTGAAGCCCTGCTTCGTGAGGATGCGCTGGTAATTGCGGGCCATTTCGGCGTCGAGACCGGGTACGATGCGGTCGAGATACTCGACGACGAGCACCTCGCTGCCGAGCCGCCGCCACACCGAGCCAAGCTCCAACCCGATCACGCCGGCGCCGATGACAAGCAGTTTCTTCGGGACTTTCGGCAGGGAAAGCGCTCCGGTCGAGGAGACGACCGTCTTCTCGTCGATGTCGATGCCGGGCAGCCGGGCGACGTCGGAACCCGTCGCAATGACGATCGCCTTGGCTTCCAGCTGCTTCTTGGCGCCATCGTCCGCGGTCACCTCGACCTTGCCCGGCGCGGTGATGCGTCCGGTGCCGTGGAACGGCTCGATCTTGTTCTTCTTCAGCAGGAATGCGACGCCGTCGACGTTGCCCTTGACGCCCTCATCCTTGAAGGCGTGCATGCGGGCGAGGTCCAGCTCCGGCTTGACGCCGATGCCCATGGCCGCGAAGGCGTGATTGGCTTCCTCGTAGGCCTCGGACGCGTGCAACAGCGCTTTCGACGGCATGCAGCCGATATTGAGGCACGTTCCGCCAAAAGTGGGTCGCTTTTCGACCACAGCCACCTTCATGCCGAGCTGCGCCGCGCGAATGGCGCACACGTACCCCCCGGGGCCGGTGCCGATGACGATAAGATCGTAGGTCATTTCTGTTTCTGCTCTGTACTTGTTCAGCTTGCGAGGCGGAGGATTTCGGCCTGTCGAATAGCGCGACGGCGCAGCGAATCGCTTCCGAAATCAACTTCGTCGCCATCATCATCCAGCCAGAAGATCGAATGCCCGTACTCTTCCAACTTCACATCGTTGAAACGCTCCGGCGATTTCCGTAGAAACTCGAAGACCTCTCCGTCCGCTATGACGGGGCGCAAATCCACGATCGC
Organism: Hyphomicrobiaceae bacterium; assembly: GCA_036380915.1. Classification (GTDB taxonomy): domain Bacteria; phylum Pseudomonadota; class Alphaproteobacteria; order Rhizobiales; family Hyphomicrobiaceae; genus ZC4RG25. The sequence continues at coordinate 31,313 of DASVDU010000170.1, forward strand.
CTCGAAACCATCCAGCCACGTAATCTTGAGGACTCCGTACAGGACCGGCTCGACGGCCTTCATTCGAATGATCTCGTTCATTCGATTTTCGCAGGCTTCCGGCCTGCCTCCATCTCGAACCAGGCGTCAATCAGCTCGTCTCGATGTGCTCTGGCCCAATCCAACACGTCGCTTTCCTTATTCGGAGGCAAAGATCCTTTCATTATCTGTACGGGATCGATCCCAATTTGAGCAGTGAACTCAGCAATTCTCGCGTGGAAATGAGGGGGCGGATGCTCATCAGCATAGAATAGAATCTTTACGCCACTGACGCTTGCGACCGTTGGCATCGCCAGTGCCGCCTCAAAGCTCCAGCACCAGCCGCTGCGGGTCCTCCAGAAGCTCCTTCACGCGCACCAGGAACGTAACGGCTTCCTTTCCGTCGACGATCCGATGATCGTAGCTGAGCGCCAGATACATCATCGGTCGTACGACGATCTGACCATCGCGGACGACCGGGCGCTCCTCGATCCGGTGCATGCCCAAAATTCCGGATTGCGGTGCATTGAGGATCGGCGTCGACAGGAGTGAG
>DASVDU010000171.1:0-2858 GCA_036380915.1 Hyphomicrobiaceae bacterium
AACCGGGCGTGAATGCGACAGCGCCGATCGCCACGCAAGCCGCGCGTACTGCAGAGTTCAATGTCATGATGGCTTACCTCCCCCGAAGCTGAGGCGCGCTCAGCCGAATAATCGTTGGTTGGAAGGTGCGATTCGACGCGCAAAGCGGTGCCTTCCTTGGTCGTATAACTTATATCCGTCGCAACGAGGGCGCGCCAAATAGTCGTAATGACGGCGATAACATGGGCTTAATGCGTGCTGAAAAAGCAACAGGGCGCGAGCAATGAAGCACACGCGAACGCAATGCAGCGACGCACCGCCGCACTCGCGAGTGGCAGATCCATCGATCGACGGATCCGCAGGCAAGAAATCACTCGCAAGATCGTTCAGCTCGTCGATGCCAGCTCGTACAGGAACTCCACGTATCCCATCGTCGCCTCGCGCAGGCCTGCCACCTTGGGATCGTTGCTTTCGATGAGATAGAACTCGTCCGGCGCGTGAGCGCGACCGCCGTGACCCAAGCCGAACTGATTGAACGGCTTGCCGAGCGGCGCACCAGTAAACATGTATCCGGGATATGAGCCCGCGATGCGCGGCACGATCGAATGAGGAACGCCCAGCCGCGCGAGGACAGCCTTCTCGGCGCGAATCAAAGCACTGTCTTCCGCCGTCTGAGTCGGATCGTAGGCGCCACCGACTTTGATCTCTATGTCGGTGAATCCGCGCTTGTCGAGATGCGCCCTGAGCTTCGACAGACAATCCTTGGCGGTCATATCCGGCACCAGCCGCATGTCCAGCTTCGCAGTCGCGCGGCCCGGAAGAATGGTCTTCCCGCCCGCCCCCGTGTAGCCGGCCACCAAGCCCTCGATGTTCACCGTCGGCCGTGCAGCGTTCGCCTCGAGCGCCTCGCGCCAGGACATGTCGTTGATCCAGCGCTTGATGCCATAGGCGCGCTTGAGGTCGGCCTCGTTGCTGTTGCGCGCCGCTTGCGCGATCAGCTCGCGCTCTCTTTCGGTCAGCGGCCGGTAGTGCTCGAGCCACCCCTCGATGGCGGGCGTGTTACCGCCATCCCGCACCAAGGTGCTCAACGCATCGATCAGGCGCCACACAGGGCTGTCGACGGAGGCCTTGAAGCCGGAGTGCACATCCTGCGTCGCCCCCCTTCCCCACCGCTCTGCGCTCGCGATCAGCTCGCATTCGATGATGCCCTTCGCACCGAGGCAGATGGGAATCTCGCCGCCCAGCCCCTGGAGCGAGGTGGGCATGAAAACCGCGTCGGCACGCTGGAACTCGCGCAGAACCTCCTCGTCCTTGAAGACGTTGGTGAAGTTGGGCGATCCGATCTCCTCTTCGCCCTCCGCCAGCAAGACCAAGTTCACCGGCAACTGCGCTCCGGCGGAATGAAATGCATGGATCGCCGCGAGAAACGTCGCTTCCGGCCCTTTATGGTTGATCACGCCGCGACCGCGCAGCGCGCGTCCGAGCGGATGATCGAACATCGTCGGCTCGAGCGGCGGTGAGCTCCACTCTGGCTCATCGAACTGCTTTACATCGTACATGAAGTACAGGCCGACGGTGCGACGCGCCCCGACATCGAGCACGCCGAAAACGGCCGGACTCCCGCCCGTTGGCACTTTGCGCACCCGGCTGAAGCCCGCTTCCTTCGCGAGCCGCGCCATATAGTCCGCGCCCTCTTCGATGTTGAGCCCCTCGGCGGCGACGGTCGGCAGGCGAATCCAATCCTGGATGCGTCGTAGTGACGCTTCGAATCCCGCCTCTACAGCCCGTTTGATAGCGCTGCGCTTGCCCGCGTCGAGCGCGGCGAAAGCTCCGGGCGCCGACAAAGCGGCAGCAGAGGCCAGAGCGCCCTGGATCAAAGTGCGTCGATTCATCGTCCGCCCTGCAAATAGTCCACCGCGATGGCGGCCAACGCGCGACTTGCGACGGGCAGCGCCGATTCATCGATGTAGAAACGGGGTGAATGATTCCGCGCCGCCAGAGCGAGATCCTCTTGCGGCGGAGTGACGCCGACGAAGAAGAAGAACCCTGGAACGTGCTCGGTGTAGTACGGGAAGTCTTCAGAGCCCATCTCGAGCGGCCGCTCGACGACACGCTCGGCGCCTGCGACGCGACGCAGAGTCGGCAACACGCGCGCGGTGAGATCCGGGTCGTTGACAGTGACCGGATAGCGATACGCATTCATCTTCAACGTGGCTGTGGCGCCGCTGGCTCGAGCGATGCTCTCGGCCGTTCGACGCATGCGGTCGATCATGTCGGTTCGCACATCGGGGTCGAACGTGCGCATCGTGCCGTACATGTTGACCTTGTCCGAGATGATGTTGCTGCGCACGCCGCCGTCGAACTTGCCGATCGTGAGGACCGCAGGCAATTTCGAGATGTCGACCTGGCGGCTGACGATGGTCTGCAAGCCGATGACGATCTGCGAAGCGGCAACGATCGGATCGACGCCGTCCCACGGGCGCGAGCCGTGCGAGGCCCGGCCGACGACTTCGATGCTGAACATGTCGGCCGCCGCCATGAACGGTCCGGAGCGGTAGCCGATCGTCCCTGCCGGCATTCCAGCAAAGACGTGCAGGCCGAACACGGCCTCGGGCGCAGGATCCCGAAAGATGCCCTGCCTCATCATGAGCTCGGCGCCGCCTTCCTCGCCTTCCGGAGGACCCTCCTCAGCGGGCTGAAAGACGAACAAGACATTACCCGGCAAGTCCCGACGCAGGCTGGTCAGCGCCTCAGCCACGCCCATCAAGTTGGCAGTGTGCGCATCGTGACCGCACGCATGCATCACACCCACTTTCTTGCCGAGGTACTCCGCGGTTACCGTCGACTTGAAGGGAACGTCGATTTCCTCTGTAACCGGA
>DASVDU010000172.1:0-11501 GCA_036380915.1 Hyphomicrobiaceae bacterium
CGCCCCTTATCGGTGCACCACGCGCTGGCGAAGCGGATGGCCATAACCTCGTGCTGGCCGCGCTCGGCGGCGCGGCGGATGACCTCCGAGACCCTGGCCTTTGCTTCCGGATGGATCTCGCGCTCCATGAACATTTCGCGCAGCTGCCTTTCCTCGTCTTCTTTCTTTTTCAGGTGCGCCGCTGCCTCGCGAACCCTCTCCATTTCCTTTTCTTCGACGATATGCCGAAGCTCGTCTGGCGTGATGATCTCGTTGGCGCCGGTCATCCTCGTTCTCCTTGGCTTGCGCGCCTGCTGCCGGGCTTTTGCGCGAGCGCACAGGCGCGGACGATTCGCCGTCAGAAGGGTAAGCCAGCGCTTTCGGCCGATGGCAGGTAGTCTACGGTAAGTTACGCGCGCTGCGATGCCGCGAGGCACGGGCCTCCCCCGGCGCTGCTTCGCGCGTCCGAATGAGGCGGCCTATGCGATCGACCCTGGGCTGCTCCGCCTTGAGCTCGCCTCGGCGCGGCAGGCGGGCCGTGTCGACAGAGCCGGCAAACTGCCCTAGGGAGACCGTAAGTTACAGTAACGAACTGCTGTTTGCCGCAGCCCGTCCTTATCGTTCAGCCACCGAGAGAGTTGTCGGTTGTGCCTTGTTGCCCGCGTAGTGCGCGTCGGAAGGAAAGTTTAGGATGGCAACGCAGTCAAGAATCGGATCCGGCCGGAACGATACGAAATCAGCAGCAAAAGGTGCGGATGCTGCGCCCGTCGGGTTGTGGGGAGCCGGTGTGGAATACGCGATCGATGCCTGGCAGCGCAATATTTTGTTCCTGGACGTGCTTCGGCAGCGGGGCAACCAATATCTGGAGCATCTGGCCGAAAGCGCACCGCACGTCCTGTCCTTCGATGCGGAGCTTGTCATGGACGGGCGCAGCTTGCGGCGGCCGGTCAATTACGGCCTCGTGCGGATCGCGCCACCGAAAGGCGTGATCATCGAACCTAAGATGCGCCCGTTCGTCGTCGTCGATCCGCGCGCCGGACACGGGCCGGGGATCGGCGGCTTCAAGGCCGACAGCGAGATCGGGGTCGCGCTCCGGGCCGGTCATCCATGTTACTTCATCGGTTTTTTGCCCGAGCCTGTGGCCGGCCAGACCATCGAGGACATCATGGCCGCCGAGGCCATGTTCCTAGAGCGCGTTATCGAGCTCCATCCCGAAACCGAGGAGAAACCCTGTGTCATCGGCAATTGTCAGGCCGGTTGGGCGATAATGATGCTCGCTGCCGTACGGCCTGACCTGTTTGGCCCGATCCTGATGGCGGGCACGCCACTCTCCTACTGGGCCGGCGTGCACGGCAAGAATCCGATGCGGTACACGGGAGGCCTCCTCGGCGGAAGCTGGCTCACCGCACTCATGAGCGATCTCGGCAACGGCAAATTTGACGGTGCTTGGCTTGTCAGGAATTTCGAGAGCCTCAATCCGGCGAACACGTTCTGGACCAAACAGTATAATCTCTGGTCCAAGGTGGACACGGAAGCGCCGCGATATCTGGGCTTCGAGCGGTGGTGGGGCGGTCACGTTGACCTGAATGCCGACGAGATACAGTTCATCGTCGACGAGCTATTCATCGGCAACAAGCTCGCGAGCGGGGAGATCGTGACCCGGGATGGCGTGCGCATCGATTTGCGGAACATTCGATCGCCGATCATCTGCTTTTGCTCGCGCGGAGATGACATAGCCCCGCCTCAGCAAGCGCTCGGGTGGATTACCGATCTCTATGCGAAGGACACCGATATCATCGCGCATGGCCAGACCATCGTCTACGCGCTCCACGAGAGCGCGGGTCACCTTGGCATTTTCGTCTCGGGTTCGGTCGCCAAGAAAGAGCACGCCGAGTTTGCTTCGAACATCGACCTGATCGACGTCCTCCCGCCAGGCCTTTATGAGGCAGTCTTGATTCCGAAGAAACCTGACGCGGGCAACGTGGAATTCGCGGAGGGTGATTGGATCGTGCGCTTCGAGCGGCGCACGCTCGACGATATCCGGGCGCTTGGCGGCAATGACCCCGACGACGAGCGGCGGTTTGCCGCTGTACGGCGGCTGTCGGAGATCAACAACGGTCTTTACCGAACGTTCGCCCAGCCATTCATGCAGGCGCTTGCGAACGATCAGACCATGGAATGGCTGCGTCGACTGAACCCCGCCCGGCTGCAGTTCGAGCTGTTGTCCGGCCGCAACCCGCTGATGCAGCCGGTCGCCAATCTCGCGGCGCAGGTTCGCGAGCAACGGCGCCCTGTCGCCGAAGACAACCCACTGACGCGGCTGCAGCAGCAGATCTCGGAGCAGATCGAGTCCGCACTCGACGCTTACCGTGATCTTCGGGATAGCTGGTACGAGCAAACATTCATGGCGTTCTATGGCTCGCTACCATTCCAGGCACTCCTCGGCCTGCAAGCGAGCGATACGCCGCCGCGCCGCCGCCCGGGCGACGAGCCGGAAGACCGCGCCTTTGTCCGCCAGAAGATCGCCGAACTGAAACGGTCGGTCGCGGAGGGAGATCATAGGACAGCGGCAATCCGCTCGCTGCTGTATGTGGGCTTCGGTTCGGACTTGAGCGAAGGTGCCATCGATGAACGTGCCTTCAACGCACTTCAACAGATCAAAGCCGAGCGCGGCGGGTCCATGACACTCGCCGAGTTCAAGCGCATCGTGCGGCAACAATCCTTGATGCTCCTGCTCGATGAGCAGAGCGCACTTGCGGCGCTGCCGGGCATGCTGGGGTCGGACCCTGCGGAACGGGACGGAACGGTCAAGGCGCTCCGGCGCATACTCTCTGCGGTCGACGGACATGATCGCGCGCATCAAGAGCGGCTCTCGACCGTTGAGGAGCTGTTCGGCCAGAAAGGGGCTGAAGCAAAGGCGCGCACCGAGGATAGGTCCGGCAAAGAGGCGGGCGGGCGCGGGATGCGGCCTGCTGCCAGGCAGCCGCGAGGCAGACGACGCGCCGCGGCAGCCGCACTGAGACGGTGAGGGGCGTTCGGCCCGATCGTTCAGGAAAGAACGAAACAGTGAGAAAGGCTTGGAGGAGCGGTCCTGCGTGCTAGCGGGCTAATCGTCCAGACCTCGGGTCTCCGAGGTCGATGCGCTAGGGTCATTTCGCGCCCACTCGCTGATCAGGCTGTAACCAAGCGCCAACAGCGTCGGCCCAAGAAAGATCCCGATGAGGCCGAACGCGATAATGCCCCCAAGAATGCCAAGCAGGATCAAGAGGAAGGGAAGTTCACCCCCTTTGCTGATCAGATACGGCCTGAGGACGTTCTCGATCCCGCTTACAAAGACCATCCAGATCGCGAGCAGGATGCCCCAGAGCGCGGCATCTTGTATGAAGAGCCAGATCACGGCCGGTACCCAGACAAGCACGAGGCCCATCGGAACGAGGGTCAGGAAAAAGGACAACAAGCCCAGGAACAAGGCGCCGGGAACGCCGGCGACCCAGAAGCCGAGGGTGGCAAGGATCGCCTGAGCGAGGGCTGTGCCAAGTACACCGTACACCACGCCCTTGACTGTTCCACCCGCAAGCAGCAGGAGCGTATGGCCACGAGTGCCGGCAATCCGGCCGAGGATCGCATCGAGGGCGCCGACGACGACGGGGCCGGACTGGTAGAGGAAGAAGGCGGTGAAAACGCTGAGGCTGACCTCGAGAATGCCGCCAGCCAGCACGGTGCTCTGCGCCAGGAGCCAATTGCGGGCCGGACCGACATAAGGCCGGGCCGCGGCTGCCAAGGCGGCACCGTCGTAAGCAACGCTTTGCCAGAACTCCGCAAGCCGATGTCCGACAAGCGGAATATTGTAAACCCAGTCCGGTGGCGGGCGCGGTCCGGTTTGCAGCGTCGTCCGAGCGCTCTCTGCGAGACGGATGACATCATCGGAAATCTGCGATCCGAGAATGGCCAGGGGCACGACCAGGATGAATGCGATCCCGAGTGTCATCAGGGTGGCCGCCAGACCGCGGCGCTCCCCAGCGAGGTGCTCGACGCGCCGATAGATCGGCCAGGTTGAAAACGCCAGAATACCGGCCCAGAGGATCGCTGCCAGGAACGGCCAGAGCACGGTAAAGCACCCAACCGTCAACAACAGAAGCATTACGAGGCCCATCGCCTTTCCCACATAACCATCCGGCTTGGCCGACCCGGAGCCAGCCAAGTCACGAGGGGCCGAAGGGGCGAAGTCTTGATGCATTCGGTAGGACCGGTCCGTTGGCTGTTGGTTCGGCTGGTCGATTGGCTCCCGGATTCAAGGTCAACTGCCCGGGAATCTGGACGGTTGCCGGGTCACGGGCTCGAGGTTGACGAAACCGGCTTCGTCGTCAGTTCGTCCAAAGTGAGAGAGCCATTCCTGTCCGTGTCGTAAATTTCAAATTGGCCGATTGGCGAGTCGACGAACTCCAGACCGGAGATCTGGCCATCGCCGTTCTGATCTGCCGCCCGGAACTGGTCCGAATCGAGGTCGACTTCGCTGCGCTGAAGCATCTGGTCGCCATTGGCATCGCGCAGAGCGAAAACCTGGATCTTTCTCAGGTCGAACTCGACCGCGCTGACTTGCCCATCCGCGTTGGCATCGAGGTTTCGGAAGGCCTCAACGAGGCGCTCCGAGGATGCAGCCTCCGCGACCGGAGCAGAGGCACCTGCGACTGCAAGGGCCGATATAAGCCACATCCAGCGGTGGCCGTTCCATCGATCCCGGTATTCCGACTGGGTTCTGAGTATCATCGAACACTCCCTGCCTTCGGTAAGAATCGCTATCCGATCCCGAAGGCCTATCTATCAGCGGGAACGTTGGAGCGTGGGACAATTCATACGTTCATTCGGGCATCTTCCTATCTGAAGTCGAGAATTTTACGGTAAATTACGGTCGGTGCGGTCTTGTCTGGCGGCGGGCTGGCGGTTGGGCCGGCCGTGGCCTGTAGCGCTTTCGAAAATAGATCAAAGCGGCGACGGCGAACCCCGTTAAGAGAAGCAGCGCCCATGGCATGATGCGCCAGGAGCCGGTATCGTTGAGTTCGCCGCGCTGCCACGCATCCCGCACGGTCTCAAGATCCGTTCGCAATTCCGGTAGCGGCAGTTGGGCAAGATCGACAACGGGCAGGGAACCAAAGACCCTGCTCGGACTTGGCGGACGGCCGCCTCTATCGACAGGCAGCTGTCGGGCCAGCCGCTCGACCTCACCTTCGCCAGGGAAATAGTCCGAATCGAGGGTGAGCGGAAACAGAGTGGTCTCACCCTGCATATGAAGCTCGATCATCGCGTTGACATCGTTGCAGACCCCCAGTGCAAAGTAGCCGCCGAACGGAAGGTCCGGGTGTGCCCGTTTGACGGCGTCGTAGGCTTTGACGATCTCGCCGGCGAGGCGAACGACCTCCAGCGCCTGCTCGCCGCGGTAAGTGCGTGCGATGCGGCCCAAGACCCATGACTGGTTCCGCGTGGCGGTCGGCCGAAACTCCGCCTTGCCGTCGATGCCGAAATAGAAGGAGAGATCGGCTTTCACTGTCGGGCCGCGCACGATGATCTCGTGCTGGGAGTGGCCGACAGGAACGAGCAGCGAGCGCTTGGTTCCCGGTATCGTGATCTTCGTGTCCATCCAGAACGGAGTGAGGACATCCTGTCCCTTGTAGATGAGATCGCCGAAATTGGCGAAGTAACGGGCGTCGAGCACCATAACCTTGTGACCGGCCCGCGCGAGAGCGGCCAGCAGCGCCTGCGGGCTGTCTGCCATGTCCGCCGCCGTGGATACCCTGTATCGCGGCGCGGACTGCCCCTCGGCCGGATTGAGTGCCAGCCGGTTCAGGACATTGGCCAAACGGAGGCTGTCGGCATAATGCGCCATCCGACCGACGTCGACTCGGTCGCCCCACGCAAGGCCAAAGCCGAGCGGCGTGAGCAGGCCGTCCGGCCTCGAAGCAGGACCCTTGGCCGGAATTCCGAGGGACTCGACGACGTCAACGCCCCTGGCCGCCGCCCTGGCCCCGGCGGCGTTGGGAGCACCGGTGTCGGTCCTGTCGACGAGATGCCTTTGTGCCAAACCGGCGAGGCGTACCGAGCGGCCAAGTCCGGCGACGGTCAGGCCGGGAAAGCGGTCGAGCGTTTCCCAGTGCTTGCCCAAGATCGCCTCGCGCAACCGCTTGATCTCGTCCGGTCCGAGAATGCCGCCGGCATCCGGATCGTGGCCGAGTCGTCTCAGGAGTCCGTCAACGAAGCCCGGTTCGTTCGACAGCTCACTCATCACGGCCGAGAGGCGAACCCAGCGTACTTTCTCGGCTCCTTCGACGGTCGGGATGAGCAGCAGGAAGACTGCGCAAGCGATCACGCCGAGGGCGGAGCAATCGCAGCTCTTTGATCCAAGATGGCCGAGCAAGATGCTGCCGGGCCTTTTCCCGTGCCGGGCCGTCCTCCGGCGAAACCTTGGCATCGCCGAGGTCCTGTCAACCGCCACTCTCGCGGCGCTGATCAAATGGCTGCGTGCCGAGAATGCGGCGTCCACAAGCGACGGGTAACCCTTTCCCGCATGACGCGGAGGGGGCGCTGCGCTGGCTTGTGTCATGCCAATTGCCGAACGCGGCAGTTTCATCGCGGTGCGTCAGGTCGTTCTCTTGTCCAGCACGGCCAAGATTTCTACTTCGATCTCCGAGATCAAGGTCCGGTATTCCAACACTCTCTCGGCCGCGTGAGGATGGTGAGACATCTGCCACCGACGGAGGCTATCGACAGCTATGTCGTAATCGTCGAGAAGTGACTTCAGCGCCGGGTCGTTCAGGTCCGCTAGGCGGGCGCGACAATGTTCAAGGCTCTCCTGCTCGGGTGATGTTTGTGACGGAGACCGATTCGATTGCGCCGGCCCCTCCACAGCCTTTCCGCCACGGATAAGTCTCAGGATGGTGCGCTTCGGCATTTCCGCCTCATTGCGCCGCTGGCCCATTTGGCTGCGTCACGATGGATGCTTCGTTACGAGGCGCAGGTGAAGAATCACATGTATGGTTTCGAAGAAGAGGTAACTTTCAGTAACAACGGAGCGTTCTCGGGGCGATGAATCTGCCAGGCGATTTGCGATGGCGACCACCGCCTTTGGTGGGGTTGAAATGGGCCACGTTGTTTTACGCTCAACGCGGAGTTCTCTTGGTGCGTTCGGAGGCGGTGGTTGCGCGATGGATGACAGCATTATCGGCCTGGCCCGCAAGCAAAGCCGTCATAAGGTCAAGAGAGTAGCGGCGGTACCGATGGGCGGTTGAGCGCCGGAGAGCCTGATGGCCTACGCGTGCGTGTTGCGGGCCTACGAGCACCGTCGCCTGATGGGCCTTTCCGGCCTCCTCGCGGTGCGGGCCTGCCTGGAGCGCGCCGTCCAAGAGGAACCGGAATACGCCGAGGCCCGGGCCATGCCGGCATCGTGCCGGTCTCGACGTTTCGCTCGTCCGGCCGTTATCGGCTCGTGATCCGGCACACGAAGCCCTCGGTTCAGACGAGCCTCGCGCGAGCGGTTGCGTAACTTACCGTAACATTCTCCCATTTGGATCTGATTCGCCTGAATCTGCTTCGGTGAAGACTTGCCGTCGTGAACACAACCGGTGGCGACACGAAACTCGGGTCGATCCGGCTGCGGCGAGCTCTCGTGAAAGCGATAAAGGCGGAGGAGCGAAGATGGTTTTGAGGCAGGTTGTGTATGGGGTCTGCGTGGTTGCACTGGTTGGCGGCTGCGGCGCGACGCAGCAGGCGCGCGATGTGGAGACCAGCGGTTTTCTCGGTGAGGATTACGCGCTGCTGCGCCAGGGCGGCGAGAACGAGTCGCTGCTCACCTATCGCGCTCCCGATGCCGACTGGCGCGCCTATGACAAGATCCAGCTCGACCCGGTGACGGTGTGGACCAGAGACGGTTCCGCGTTCAAGGATGCGTCCGCGGCGGAGCGGCAGCAGCTTGCCGACGATCTCTACGCCGCCGTCTACAAGGAATTGGCGGAGGACTACCAGATGGTCTCGGCGCCCGGCCCGGGGGTGATGCGCATCCAGGTCGCGCTGACCGACGCGCAGGCCTCGAACCCGATGTTGGACACGGTGTCGACCGTCATGCCGGCGGGCTTGGCCGTTTCGGGGGCTACGGGTCTCGTGACCGGCAAGCCGGGCTTCGTTGGCGAGGCACGGGCAGAGGCGAAGGTGACGGACGCGACTACTGGCGAACTCCTGGGTGCCGCGGCTGACCGGAGGGTCGGCGGCAAGTCGCTCGGCGGATCGATCGATTCCTGGGATGATGCGGACCAGGCATTCCAGTACTGGGCAGAACAGTTCCGCTACCGTCTCTGCACCCAGCGCGGCGACACTGACTGCGAGCCGCCAGAGGCCTGAACGCAAAGGTCGCACCATCTGCTGAGGCAGACATGCCCGCCGAAGCTACCCATGTTGTGCTACGGCAATCCCGCCGCTGCGGAACGCTCGTGTCTCTTTTGCCATGGGAAGACCACGCGTTGCGGCAGGCGCTGGGCGCGTGCCTTCTGCTTATGCTTCTTGTGGTGGGTGGGTGCGCGACGCCCGTCGGGGTCAAGCATGTCGGCCAGGAGGCGGTTCACCGAGAACTCACGGGTAACGTCCTTTCGACCGGCGAGTTGAGCCAGTTCACCGAGAACGCGCTGCGCCAACGGGGCCTCGATCAGGTGGCGGAGACGGACGCCCCGGCGGCTTTGGCCGCGCTTCACGAGGCGACCGTCAAGGGCAACCTTCGGCCGGACGATCTCTTCGCGCTCGCCGAGCTTTCCTTTGCCCATGCGGAGGCATACGGCGGTCGGCCCTATTATCTCGCCAGCGCGATCTATGCCTACGCCTTCCTTTTTCCGGAGGGGATGGGCGAGCCACCGAGCCCGTTCGACCCCCGGTTCCGCTGGGCCGTCGATCTCTACAACCGCGCCCTCACCAACGCGTTCGAATCACCAGACGGGCGCGCGTTCGAGCCGCGGGGCGGCCGTTTCGGTCTGCCGTTCGGCAAGCTCGAAGTTGCGTTCGACAAGAGCGAGCTTCTGTGGAGCGGGCGTCGTCTCACGGCCTTCGTGCCGGTCGGCGAATTCGAGCTGTGGGGACTGAAGAACCGCTACCGCTACCCGGGCCTCGGGGCGCCGCTGGCGGCGGGCGCGGTCCCGTTGCGCCAGGAAACCGGCTTCCAGGTCGCCCAGCGCCTTAAGCTGCCGGCCACCGCGTTGCTGCGCATCGCGAATGCCCGCCGGCAGCTTGCCGAATCGAATGGCGGAGACTTCCGAGCCTCGTTGGAGCTCTATCCTTTGTCAACGACGGAGGAGGTCCAGATCGCCGGTGGTCCGGTTCCGCTGGAGACTGAGCCGTCGGCGGCGCTCGCCTACACGCTCAGCGACCCGGCGGTCTGGGCAACGGAGCTTCGGGGGTTCCTGCTCGGCGACCTTCTTCGCAGCAAGCCGAGCCAACTGGTCTCGCTTCAGCCTTACGTGCCCGGCCGCATCCCCGTCGTGCTGGTCCACGGAACGGCTTCGAGCGTCGGGCGCTGGGCCGACATGGTGAATGACCTGCTGAGCGATCCACGCATCCGTAAGCGGTTCCAGTTCTGGTTCTTCAGCTATGAGACCGGCAACCCGGTTCCCTATTCCGCTATGGTCCTGCGCGACGCGCTGCGCGACGCCGTTGCCCGGTTGGATCCGCAGGGTCGCGACCCGGCGCTGCGCGAGATGGTGGTTATCGGCCATAGCCAGGGCGGCTTGCTGGCGAAGATGACGGCCGTCGACACCGGCGACCGGCTGTGGCGCAGCTTCAGCCGCCGGCCCCTGGAGGAACTCAAGACGCGGCCCGAAACCCGGGATCTGCTGCAGCGGGCGCTCTTCGTGCAGCCGGAGCCGTCCGTCCGCCGGGTGGTGTTCATCGCCACGCCGCACGGGGGGAGCTATCTGACGGAGTACTCGGTGACCCGGCTGATCGCGAGACTGGTCCGGTTACCCTTCAGCGCGGCATCGGCGGTCGCGGATGTCGTCACAAACAATCCCGACGCGTTCACCTACGACCCGCGGCAGGTGCGGGCGGGCAGCATCTATGGGATGACTCCCGGCAGTCCGTTCATCACCGGCCTCGCACAAATCCCGGTGGCGCCCGGGATTGCTGCCAACTCGATCATCGCCGTCGACGGCGATGGGCCGCTCGAGGACGGCAGCGACGGCGTGGTCGCCTACCGGAGTGCGCACATCAAAGGCGTGGAGTCCGAACTCGTGGTCCGCTCTCCTCACTCCTGCCAGTCGGATCCGGCGACGATCGCCGAAGTGCATCGGATCCTTCTGCTCCATGCCGAGGAGGCCTGCGCAGAACGGGGCATCGGTTGCAACGGAACCCCGGTCCAAAAGGAGCAGCTCGTGGTCAGCGCGGCGCAATGAGCCTCGACAGGCCACCGGGTCGTATCCGCTGTCAGCGTGACGGCGATCGCGGACAAGCGCCAGAAAGAAAAGGAGCAGACATGAGCACCGTCCATAGCGCCTTACGCACCACTCTCCTCGTTGTCTTGATGTTTGGCTTCGGCGGTACTGAGCCCGGCAGCGCGGTGGAACAGCGGAGCGTCGACGCCTTCGCCGCCTGGCAGGGGCGCGGGCAAGTGTACCAGACTGGCCCGGATGCCGCGACCTTCGTCGGAGCGTTCAGCGGCCGTTTTTATCTCGAAAGCGGGCAGGGCCCGCTCGACGCCAGTTACCTGACCTGCCCCGGCATCATCGAGATCAACCTGAAGGATGGCGCACAGACCGGCCAAGGGCGGTGTACGATAACCGCGGAGGACGGGGCCCGCGTGTTCGCCCAATGGCGGTGCAGCGGCCGTCACCTTGCCGGCTGCGACGGCGAGTTTACGCTGACCGGTGGCTCCGGTCGCCTGACGGGGATCAAAGGCGGCGGGCCGATGGTGGTGCGCAGCGGCCTGGCCGAGATTGTCGCTGGGATGCCAGGGAACATGGTGCAGGAGGCCGCGGCGGGCGTGATCATCTGGCGCGGCCTTCGTTACTCGCTCGCTGAATGAACAGTGTCGGTGCACCTATCGGCCGTGAAGCGGATGAGGGCGCGAAACGTTTGGACAGGAAGGTCAGGATGTTCCGTTCACAATGCGCCCTGAGGGCCTGTATTGCGATGGCGATCGGCGCGGCAAGCGTGTGGTTCCTCGAAATCGCCTCTGCCCAGGTCGCGAGTCCCATTGTCTATCCGGCGAGGGGGCAGAGCCTCGAGCAGCAGTCGGCGGACGAGGCCGCGTGCCGTGACTGGGCAACGCAGCAGACCGGCGTTGTGCCCTACTACGGCGCACCGCCGCCGACCGCGGCAGCCGCGCCAACCGGCGGCGTCTTGCGCGCCGCCGCCCGCGGCGCGCTGCTGGGCACCGTCGGCGGCGCCATCGCGGGAGACACCGGGAAAGGCGCGGCCATCGGGGCCGGCGTCGGCGCGACGGCCGGCTTCATGCGCCAGAACCGGCAGCGGCGCGAACAAGCGGCCATGGAGAACCA
>DASVDU010000173.1:0-12481 GCA_036380915.1 Hyphomicrobiaceae bacterium
AAAAACACTGCCGCTTGCTGCAGGAACGAGCCATCCATCGCGGAGATTTCCCGACAAGAGATTGCAGAGATACCGCTCAAAGCGGCCGACGCCCGCAGGTTCCGTAAAGCGCGCGACGTTTGGCAGTAAGCAGGTCCGCGCGGGGACGACGCGTGAAGGTGGCGGGGCGGACCGGTATCAGTTGAAGCCCCTATCCCCTGCCTCTGGCTCAATCCGGCGGTGCTACGATCTTTCCCCGATTCATCGAGGGCTGATCGTGGCTGCTGCTAGTCGACGATGAAAAGCTTGGCGCCTGTGCGGGTCGATGACCGATGAGCGGCATCGCCGTGGTCTGAGACCTGATAGCTCATGCCGGGCTTCAATGTGAATGTGCGCCCGTCGCGGAGCTCGGTCTTAAGCTCGCCCTCCAGAACGTACAGAACGTGACCGCGATCGCACCAATGGTCGGCGAGGTAGCCTGGCGAATACTCGACAATCCGGACGCGCAGATCGCCAACCGTGAACGTGCGCCAGCGGGCCTCACCGGTTTCTCCCGGATGGACGGTCGGCTCGATGCTGTCCCAATCCGTTACGGTGAAAGGCAGCGTCGGAAGCTTCACTGTGCCCCTCCTCTGGGGTTCAGCATTGGAGTATCCGGCTCACTCTGTCAAAGCCACGATTTTCCCAGGATTCATGATGTTCAGCGGATCGAGCGCACGCTTGATCTGGCGCATGATGTCGAGGCCGGGGCCGAGCTCCGACTTCAGGTACTCCATCTTGCCTTGGCCGATGCCGTGCTCCCCGGTGCAGGTGCCGTCCATCGCGATAGCGCGCTCGGCAAGGCGCTTGAGGAAGTCCTCGATCTTGGCCCGCGCGGCCGGATCATTCATCGCGAACACGGGCGAGGTATGGAAGTTGCCATCACCGACGTGGCCTACGATCGGCGCGATGATGCCGTGCTCCTTGATGTCTTTTTGGGTCTCGAGCACGCATTCGGCGAGCCGCGAGATCGGCACGCAAACATCCGTCGCAAGCACGTCGTGGCCGGGCCAGGTCGAGCGGACGGCCCAGTAGGCGTCGTGGCGGGCCTTCCAGAGCCGGCGACGATCCTCCTCCTTCTCGGCCCAGTCGAACCGGATGGCGCCTTCCGACAGCGCGATCTCCTTGAACTGCTCGACCTGATCGCGCGCAGAGACCTCCGTGCCGTGGAACTCGAGGAACAGCGTCGGGCTCTCCTCGAAGCTGGTTTTGGAGTGATTGTTGACCGCGTAGATCTGCACCTCGTCGAGCAGCTCCATGCGGGCGATGCCGAGCCCGAGCTGGATCGATTGGATGACGGCGTTGCAGGCGCCCTCGATAGTCTTGAACGGGCACACGGCCGCTAGGATCACTTCCGGAATGCCATAGAGGCGCACCGTCAGCTCGGTGATGATGCCGAGCGTACCCTCGGAGCCGATCAGGAGCCGGGTGAGATCATAGCCCGCCGCCGACTTCCGGGCGCGACGCGCCGTGCGCACGACCGAGCCGTCTGCCATGATCGCGGTGAGGTTGAGCACGTTCTCGCGCATGGTGCCGTAGCGCACCGCGTTGGTGCCCGAGGCGCGGGTCGAGGCCATGCCGCCAAGCGTTGCCTCCTCGGCACCCGGGTCTATGGGGAAGAACAGACCCATGTCGCGCAGATGATCGTTGATCTGCTTGCGGGAGACGCCGGCCTGGACGAGGCAGTCGAGATCACGATCGTTGACCTGCAGCACACGGTTCATGCGGGAAAGGTCGACCGAGATGCCGCCGAAAGGCGCATTCACGTGACCTTCGAGCGAGGTGCCGGCCCCGAACGGGATCAGCGGCACGCGATGGCTGGCTGCAATGTGTACGATCTCACGCACCTCGTCGGTGGACTCGGGCCACACCACGGCATCCGGCGGCTGATTGGAAATCCAGGTCAGCGTGTGCCCGTGCTGGCGGCGGATCGCCTCGCCCGTCTGCAGCCGGTCACCAAAGCGCTGCCGGAGCACTGCGATCGCCGTCTCGATCGTCTCACGCGCAGGCTCCGGAACTGCTGCTGTCGCCATCTCGTCTCATCCCCTCTCGAAGGCTGCGGTGCAGCCATGGCGTTCCGGGCGGATGCTAGCGTGACGAACGAGACGTTCGCCAGTAGTTGCGGCACGCAACTTCAGCGCAATCTCAGTCTGGGCCACGCCGGCAACTCCAAATCCTCGTGCACCTCTTGACCCAAAGTTCGCCCCGAAACCGGCCGCGAGCTCTGGCGAACTTCGGAGTCGGGACACTAGTGGGCTAGGGGTTGCCATGCAAATGCGCCAATCGTCGTCGAGGTCGCAGTCCCGGCAATTCTCCTCCGCGTCCCGCAGGGACAACAGGCACCGATTTCTGACCTCACGCGTTTGTACCGGGGCCCCCGCAATCAGGGCGCCTTGGCGAGAGTCGGGTCGCGTCGGTCGGCTTTCCGCCATTCTCGACAACAGCTTCGAAGAGGTTTTCAGATGGTCGGCAGGTCCGGTATCGCGCTTCTCGCCACGATCGCCATTTGCGGCGGCGCGGCATTCGCGCAGCAGACGACGCCCGTCCCACCCGGTCAGTCTTCCACTGGCCAGCAGCAGACGAGGGTATCGCCCGAGCAGGCCATCCAAATGGCCCGCAATCAGGGGATGGTGGACGTGCGTGAGCTCGATCGCGACGGAAATGTATGGGAGATCGAGGGGCATGATGCCCAAGGACAGGAGATCGAGGTCAAAATCAACATCCTCACGGGCGAGGTCGTCAGCATAGAGCGAGGCTGACGAAAGGTTGAGCATTTCTGATCACAATACACCTGCGTCTGTTCACGCTTGCGCCAAACCGGAGCGCCGCTGCCTGACGGTTGTTTCCCAGCCCAGCTTGCGCTGTCATAATCGGTGCGAGAGACCTCGATCCGCGGAGGAGCAGAGAGATGAAGACGCGCGCCGCCATCGCGTTCGAAAAGGCCAAGCCACTCGAAATCGTCGAGCTCGACCTCGAGGGCCCGAAAGAAGGGGAGGTCCTGGTCGAGATCAAGGCGACGGGCATCTGCCACACGGACGACTTCACGCTTTCGGGTGCCGATCCGGAAGGTTTGTTCCCGGCCGTTCTGGGCCACGAAGGCGCTGGCGTCGTGGTCGATGTCGGCCCGGGGGTCACGAGCGTCAAGAAGGGTGATCACGTCATTCCGCTCTACACGCCCGAGTGCCGCAACTGCCCCTCCTGCCTGTCGCGCAAGACCAACTTGTGCACCGCGATCCGTGCGACGCAGGGGCAGGGCGTCATGCCCGACGGCACCAGCCGGTTCTCTTATGAAGGCAGGATGGTTCACCACTACATGGGCACCTCCACCTTCTCCAACTTCACCGTGCTGCCGGAAATCGCGGTCGCGAAAATCCGCGAGGACGCGCCCTTCGACAAGGTCTGCTACATCGGCTGCGGCGTGACCACCGGCATCGGCGCGGTCATCAATACGGCGAAGGTGGAGCCGGGGTCGACTGCGATCGTGTTCGGTCTCGGCGGCATCGGCCTTAACGTCATCCAGGGCCTGCGGCTCGTCGGGGCCGACATGATCATCGGCGTCGACATCAACCCCGATAAGAAGGCCTGGGGCGAGCGCTTCGGCATGACGCACTTCGTCAACCCGAAGGACGTGGGCGGTGATCTCGTCGCCTATCTCGTCAACATGACGAAGCGG
Source organism: Hyphomicrobiaceae bacterium (assembly GCA_036380915.1). Lineage (GTDB taxonomy): Bacteria > Pseudomonadota > Alphaproteobacteria > Rhizobiales > Hyphomicrobiaceae > ZC4RG25. Next base: position 3,692 of record DASVDU010000173.1, read on the forward strand.
GGCGCGGACCAGATCGGCGGTGCCGACTACACGTTCGACTGCACGGGCAACGTCGACGTGATGCGGACGGCGCTCGAGGCCTGCCATCGGGGCTGGGGCCAGTCGATCATCATCGGCGTTGCGGGGGCCGGCCAGGAAATCCGCACGCGCCCATTCCAGCTGGTCACAGGTCGCGTGTGGAAGGGCACGGCCTTCGGCGGCGCCAGGGGCCGCACGGACGTTCCGAAGATCGTCGATTGGTACATGGACGGCAAGATCCAGATCGACCCGATGATCACCCACACGCTGCCGCTCGAGCGTATCAACGAAGGCTTCGACCTGATGCATTCGGGCAAGAGCATCCGCAGCGTCGTCATCTACTGATGCGCTCTTGCTTGGAGGCGCTGAGCGGTTAGAGCTTTTTCTTCAGGTAGAAACGCCAACAGCAAGCACTCCGTTAACCTCTCCCGTGGGGAAAGGTCGGCCCGAAGGGCCGGGTGAGCATCTGTGTTGAAAGTCAAGCCTGATGTGCCTGCCACAGCCGATCCTCACGGATAAGCACATTGGCAAGCACGACGAGCTTGCGCATGACGGCGGTGATGGCGACCTTGGGTTTTTTGCCGGCCGCGCGCAGCCGCCGGTAGAACCCGGACAGGCCAGGATTGAAGCGGGCTGCGGCGATGGCGGCGAAGTAGAGGGCGGTGCGCACATGGGCGCGCCCGCCTCGGATCCGGCGTTGGCCAGCGGTAGCGCCGCTGTCGCAGGCGAGCGGCGCGAGGCCGGCCAGAAGACCGGCCGCCTTGCCCGAGCAGGTGCCGAGCTCCGGCAGACCGATGATCAACGCCACCGCCGCGACCGGGCCGATGCCGGGGATCGAGCGGACGATCTCATAGCGCCGCTTGAGGGCAGGATCGGATGCGATACGGCGGTCGATCTCGGCCTCGAGGCGGGCGATATGGGTGGCGATGGCCTTCAGCCGGCGGCCGAGCTCGGCCTTGAGGAAGGCGGTCTGGCTGGCCGCGCGCTGATTGGTCAAAGCCGTCTGGTCCGCGATCGCGGCCGCGCGTGCGCGCACCAGCTCTTGCAGCGCCGCGAGCGCTTCTGCCACGGGCGGGGTTGCTGCCGGCTCGAGACTTTCGGCAAGGATCGCGAGCACACGTGCATCGAGCCGATCGGTTTTGGCCAGCTGGCCAGTGGCTTCGGCAAACAGACGCGAGCGCAGCGGATTGACAACGGCCACCGCGAACCCCGCGGCGCTGAGGGTGCGGTGCGGCTGGCGGTGGTACTTGGCGGTGGCCTCCATGACGATGACCACGACCTGGAGCCCGGCGAGATGACGCTTGAGGCGCTTGAGGCCGTCCGGCGTGCTCGCGATGCGGAACTGGTGGCCAATGGGATGGAGATAAACGTCGAGCCAGTCTTTACAGACATCGACGCCGACGTAGACTCGCGGTGCGCTTTGCTCGGGCGGAACCTTGCCTTGCATGCGGGACTTGCTCCCTGTCATCTGTCCAGGACAAGCGCAAAGGACGGACGGACCAGGCTCACCCGCGGTTCTCGACCTTGGGGTTTACGGTCCCGCCCGTCCGGCCTTCGGGAGGTGGCCACCTCCCGAAGGCCAGCCCGCATGTTCAGTGATTCGGGCCGCAATCAACATGCAAGGGGTTACAACAGCCGCTACCGGCGGCCCCCCTCACCCCGACCCTCTCCCCGCCGGGGAGAGGGAGATTGGGGGCAAGCTTGACTTGGCGTGCTTCTGTCTAAATCGGAAATGCTCTAGACCTCAGCGCCCCGCAAAGGCTCCCAAGGCTGCGAGAGCTTCGTCGACATCGAACGGGGTGTGGTCGGCGCTGATCTGGAAGCGGATTTCCTCGTCGCCCTTGGGCACGACCGGAAAGTTCAAGCCCGTGGCCAGAATGCCGGCGTTGCGCAAATGGGCAACGAGCGTGGCTGTCCGCGTCGTATCGCGAACCATCAGCGGCACGACCGGGTGTTCGCCGGGCAGCGTTTCGAGGCCGAGGGCGGTCAAACCGTGGCGAAAGCGGGCCGTCATCTCACGGAGGTGATCGAGCAGCTGCCGCCCGCGCGGACCGTCGACGATATCGACCGCCTTGCAGGCCGCAGCGGCCTCCGCCGGCGTGATCGGGTTGGAGTAGATGTAGAACGGCGACGTCTCGCGCAGGTAACGGATGACCGTTGCGCTGCCCGTCACGTAGCCACCGTTGACGCCGAACGCCTTGCCGAGCGTGCCGACCAGGAGATCGGCCTTGGCTCCAGTCACCTCCTCCGTACCCCTGCCGGTGCGGCCGAACGCGCCGACGCCATGGGAGTCGTCGACCACGAGGATCGCGTTCTCCGCGAAGTTGGCGTCATGAGCGTCGATGATGCTGCGCACGGCATCGAGCGGCGCATGATCGCCCCGCATGCTGAAGACGCCGTCGGTGACGACGATGGCGCGGTCGCAAGACTTCGCGGCTTCCGTGAGGTGACGCTCCAGATCGGCGAGATCGAGATGCCGCCAAATGCGCTTCTCCGCTGGCCGCCCGAGTGCAATCGCATTGATGATGCAGTTGTGATTGAGCTCGTCGCTAATGACGGCGGTGCGGTCGGTGATGAGCTGCGGGAGCAGGCCCATGACGGTCGCGTAAGCGGAGCTGAACAGCATCGCCGCCTCGCGATCGTGAAAAGCAGCAAGCCGGCGCTCCAGGGCCACGTGCGGCGCCCACGTGCCGCTGATGAAGCGAACCGCCCCCGGCCCGGTGCCGTACTTGAGGACCGCACTGTCCTCAGCCGCCTTCACCTCCGCGTCGAGCGACAGGCCGAGATAGCTGTTGGAGTTCATCCGCAGAAACGGCTGCGCGCCATAGCCTTCGAGCAGGAAGCGCGGCCCTTTCTGGCCATCGGCCGGAATGACGCCGGTGATGACGCTCTCCGCACCTTTCAGACGCCCCGCGTGGCCGAGCTCCGACAGCCGCTCGGCGAGCTTCTTCTCCAACCGTTCCGCGCCCATCGCGACCTCCCGTAGCTCATCGCGGCGGTTCTCGAGATTGCAGCCTTTCACCGAGCCGCGCCAGCATATCCTCGACCATGGCAGCGAGCGTGAAGCGAGGCTGCCAGCCCCAGTCCTCGCGCGCGGCACTGTCGTCCAAGGACCGCGGCCAGCTTTCCGCGATCGCCTGGCGGACGGGGTCGACCCTGTATTCGATGACGAAATCCGGGATGTGCTTGCGAATGGCCTCGGCCAGCTCGACCGGCGTGATGCTCATGGCCGTGACGTTATAAGCGTTGCGGAAGCGCAGCCGGCCGGCATCTGCCTCCATCAGCTCGATCATCGCGCGGATCGCATCCGGCATGTACATCATGTCAAGCCGCGTATCGCCCGCCAGAAAGCACGTGTAATGCCGGTATCGGATCGCCTGATGAAAGATGTCCACCGCGTAGTCGGTCGTGCCGCCACCGGGTGGCGCGCTGTAGGAAATGAGGCCCGGCAGACGCAGACCCCGCGCATCGACGCCGAAGCGGCGGGCATAGTAGTCGCAGAGCAGCTCGCCGGAAACCTTGGTGACGCCGTAAATCGTCGTCGGCCGCTGGATCGTCACCTGCGGCGTGCGATCACGCGGCGTCGTCGGGCCGAAGGCGCCGATCGAGCTCGGGAAGAAGACGCTGCAGCGGTAGCGCCGGGCAACCTCGAGCACATTGTAGAGGCTGCCCATGTTGACGCTCCAGGCGACTTGGGGCTTCGCCTCCGCCGTCGCCGAGAGGATCGCAGCGAGATGATAGATGGTTCCGACATCATGCCGCCGGACGACATCCTGGAGCTGCGCGAGATCCGTGCAGTCCAGTTGCTCGCTCGGCCCTGAAAAGGGCTCGCCGAGCGGCTCCATGCGCAGATCGGAGGATATGACACGCTCGCTGCCGTAGCGGTCGCACAAGGCCGGAACCAGTTCCGATCCGATCTGTCCCAGCGCGCCCGTGACGAGAATTGATCGCGCGCTCGACGACGCTCGCGGCATGAGGCCAATCCTTCAAAGCCCAAGCGGAACGGCGCGCCATCTCACGCGCTGTGTCCTGCGCGTGCAGGCTCCTGCTCGACGTTGGCGACTTCGTTCATGATGCGAACGACCTCCTCGTCAGGGACCTGATGAAAGTCGTCGTAATGCATGCCAATGGCGAAGAACGGCTCCGGCGTCTCGAGGCAGACCACGTCGTCGACCATCGTTTTCAAGAGCTCGATCGTGTCGGCCGGCGCGACCGGAACGGCGAGGATCAGCCGAGCGGGGTTCTTCCGTTTCAGCGCTGCAATGGCTGCCCGGATGCTCGCACCCGTGGCGATGCCGTCGTCGATCAGGATGAGGGTACGGTTCTCCAGGGAGGGCCGCGGCCTTCCCTCGAGGTATACCTGCCGCCGCCGCTCGATTTCGGCGAGTTCCTCCTGGGCCTGCTCATCGATGTAATCCTGGGTGAGGCCGGCCATCCGCACCACCTCGTCATTGACCACGATCTCCGGCTCACCGCCGTCAACGACCGCCGCTGCCGCCAGCTCGGGCTGATAGGGCACGCCGATTTTGCGGACGAGGACGAGGTCGAGGGGAGCATGAAGCGCCTTGGCGACCTCCGCCGCGACAGGCACGCCGCCTCGCGGCATGGCGAGCACGACCGGATGCGCCGGCTCGAGGTCCTTCAGCCGATCGGCGAGCAGCTTGCCCGCGCTCCTGCGGTCTTTGAACGGATTGGACGACTTCATTGGAGCGTGCTCCCCAGGTGCGTTTCGAACCACCGGCCCGCAAGCTCGACAACCTGATCAAGCGTCCCGGGCTCCTCGAACAGGTGGGTCGCCCCTGGAATGATTTCGAGGCGCTTCTCACACGTGAGCGATTCGAGCGCCTGCTCGTTGAGCTCGATGACACCGAAGTCATGGCCGCCGACGATGAGCAGCGTCGGCGCCCGGACGCTCGCCAACCAGTTGCCGGCCAGATCCGGGCGGCCACCGCGGGATACAATGGCGCTGACATCATCCGGAGCTTGCGCAGCGGCGACAAGTGCTGCTGCGGCGCCGGTGCTGCTGCCGAAAAGGCCGATCCGAAAGTCCGCCGTCTCCGCGTTCGCGCGCGCCCAGCGGACGGCCTCGGCGACTCGCGTGCCGAGCAGAGGAATGTCGAACACGTTGGCGCGGTAGGCCGCCTCTTGCTCGGTCAGAAGGTCGAAGAGCAGCGTGGCGAGGCCGCGCCTGTTGAGCGCATGGGCAACGTGTGTGTTGCGGGGGCTGACCCGGCTCGATCCGCTGCCGTGGGCAAAAATGACGAGTCCGATCGCGTCCTCGGGGATGCGAAGGATCCCTTCCAAATGATGACTGCCGACCTCGACGGTGAGCTCGCGTGCCTGTTGGTGCTGGGCCATGACTGCCTCGCGGTTCGGTTCTGAGGCAACCGATTGTTCTCTGCGTGACCACGCATCGCATGCCCCACTTTGGGCCGGGCGGCAGCGGCGCGCATTGATGGTGGTCAACGTTGGAACCGCTGAAACGCGCTCATCTTTTCAATGGACACGACTGAGCCGCGCCGTGGTCGTTCACAACGCAGAGATCGCCGAAATGTTCAACCGCCTCGCCGATCTGCTCGAGATCGAGGGGGCCAACGTGTTTCGCGTGCGTGCCTACCGGCGGGCGGCGCAGACAATCGAGGACCTGCCAGTCAGCGCGGCCGAAATGCTGGAGAAAGGTGAGGACCTTGCCAAGTTGCCCGGCATCGGCCGCGATCTCGCTGGCAAGATCGAAGAATTCGTCAAAACCGGACATTGCTCCGCGCTCGACGAGGTCATGGCCCGAGTACCAGCCAGCCTGGCAGCGCTGGTCGCCGTGCCGGGGCTCGGGCCGAAGCGCGTTCAGCTCATCCACGAACGGCTCGGAGTGCGCTCGCTGGAGGAGCTGGCCCAGGCTGCGCGCGAGCACAAGCTGAGATCCCTGCCGCGGTTCAGTGCGAAGCTGGAAGCCCAGATCCTCAGCGAGCTGGAGCAGCACAGGACGGCTGAGCGCCGCTTCAGGATTGCCACAGCGGCCGATTTCGCTGAGGCGCTGCGCCGGCACATCGAGCGCTGCCCCGGCGTCGAGCGGGTCGTCGTGGCGGGTAGCTACAGGCGATGCAAGGAAACGGTAGGCGATCTCGACATTCTCGTCACCTGCGCAAAAAGCAAGCCGGTCATCGAGCATTTCGTGGGCTACGAGGAAGTGGCCCAGGTGGCCGCCAAAGGCTCGACGCGCGCTGCCATTGCGCTCAAGGCGGGCCTGCAGGCGGATATCCGCGTGGTGCCGTCAGAAAGCTATGGAGCCGCTCTCCACTACTTCACCGGATCGAAATCGCACAATATCCATATCCGAAAGCTCGGTCAGAGCCGCGGTCTCAAGATCAACGAATACGGAGTTTTCCGGAACGGGAAGCGGATTGGCGGGCGCACGGAGGAGGAGGTCTTCGCGGCCGTTGGTCTGCCATTCATCGAGCCGGAGCTCAGGGAGGATCGCGGTGAGATCGAGGCGGCGCAGGCTGGGCGCCTGCCGAAGCTGGTCGAGCAACGCGATATTCGCGGCGACCTGCATTGCCACACGAACGCATCCGACGGAAAGAACAGTCTCGTCGAGATGGTCGAGGCTGCAAGGGCGCGCGGCTACGAGTATCTCGCGATCACCGACCATTCCAAACGCGCGGCCGTGGCCCGCGGCTTGGACGAGAAACGCCTGGCGAAGCAGCTCGACGAAATCGACCGGCTGAACGACAAGCTCGACGGGTTCAGAGTTCTCAAGTCCTCCGAAGTCGACATTCTGGTGGACGGAAAGCTCGATTTGCCTGATCGCATTCTGAAAAGGCTCGATATTGTTGTCTGCTCGATTCATTACAAATTCGATTTGGACCCCAAATCGCAAACCGAACGCATTTTGCGGGCAATGGATAATCGCTACTTCAATATTCTGGGGCATCCGACCGGTCGGCTGCTCGCCGAGCGCGCGGGCTACGCCCTCGATCTTGAGCGGGTGATGCGCGGCGCAAAAGAAAGGGGCTGCTACCTGGAGCTCAATTCGCACCCATCGAGGCTCGATATCGACGATGTGCACTGCAAGCTGGCCAAGGACCTTGGCGTCCTCGTTTCCATCGGCACGGACGCGCACTCGACGATGGGGCTCGCTGTCATGCGCTACGGCATCGGTCAGGCGCGTCGAGGCTGGCTCGAGGCAAAGGACATCCTCAATACGCGACCCTGGCCCGCCCTGAAGGCTCTCCTCAAACGCTGACCCCGGGTTCATCGATGTCTTCCTTAAAGCTGATGCTGACAGGCGATGTGATGACCGGCCGCGGTATTGACCAGATCCTGCCGCATCCCTGCGACCCGGTCCTTTACGAGGACTACGTCAAGAGCGCTCTCGGCTACGTGGCTCTTGCGGAGGACGCTTCCGGCCCAATTCCGAGGCGCGTCCCGTTCACATATGTCTGGGGCGACTCGCTCGGCGAAATGGAAAAGCAGAAGCCGGATGTCCGCATCATCAATTTGGAGACGGCGATCACTGCCGGTGGGGCCCCGGAACCCAAGGGCATAAACTACCGGATGCACCCTGCGAACATCGGCGTACTGAAGGCCGCTGGAATCAACGCTTGCGTATTGGCGAACAATCACGTCCTGGATTGGGGCACGGTGGGGCTTGGCGAAACGCTGGAAACGCTGAGCAGGGCGGGTATTACCGCCGTCGGTGCCGGCCGGAATGAGGCCGAGGCGCGTGCGCCCCTTGTTTTCGGCTTGCCCTCGGGGCGCCGTGTCGTCCTTTTCGCCTATGGCTCCGTGGACAGCGGTATCCCCCGAAGCTGGGGCGCGCGCGGGAACACGCCCGGTGTCAATCTGCTGCGGGATTTTTCACCGAGAACGGTGCTCCAGATCGGGCAAGACGTGCGGGCTGTCAGGCAAGCGGGCGATGTCGTGGTCGCCTCGATTCATTGGGGAGGCAACTGGGGCTATGAGATCAGCGATGCGCACCGCGATTTCGCGCACGCGCTGATCGACGATGCCATGGTCGATATCGTGCACGGCCATTCCTCGCACCACGTGAAGGGCATCGAAATCTGGCACGGCAAGCTCGTTCTCTACGGTTGTGGCGACCTTATCAATGACTACGAGGGCATCAGCGGATACGAGGAGTTCCGCGATGATCTGTCCCTGATTTACTTTCCGAAGGTAAAGGACGGCGGAGGCGCGCTGGAGTCTTTGGAAATGGCTCCGTTTCACATGCGCGCATTTCGACTGGAGAAAGCCGATGCCGGCGATGCCGCCTGGCTTGCCGATCTCTTGACGGAGCAGGGGCGCCAGTTCGGGACCTGGGCGGAACTGGCGCCCGACGGCAACTTGCGGCTCGGGTGGAGCTGAGCCTCAGGCCTATGTGCCAGCCGAGATATCCTCCGTCGTGACGAGCGGAATTCCGAGCTGGGAGATGATTTCGCGCGTGCTCTCCAATGAGCCATCAACCCCAATGCCTCGGCAGGCGTCTTCGACGATCACGGCGTCAAGGCTGATGCGATGGGCGTCCTCGACCGAGTACCGGACGCAGAAGTCGAGCGCCAGGCCCGCGAAGAACGCGCGTGAGAGGCCCCGCTCCCGCAGATAGCCGGCGAGCCCCGTTGGCGTCGTCCGGTCGTTCTCGAAGAAAACGGAATAGGAGTCGATGTCTCGATGATAGCCCTTCCTCAGAATCAGCTCGGCATGCGGAATATCGAGTTCGTCGCGCAGCTCGGCCCCGCGCGTGCCCTGAACACAGTGATCCGGCCACAAGACCTGGGG
>DASVDU010000174.1:0-8254 GCA_036380915.1 Hyphomicrobiaceae bacterium
TCGAGATACCGGAAGCGCTCTGGCTCGATGCCAATCTCGAAGGCGAGGAAAGCCGCGTCACGCTTTTCCGGCCCATAGCGGAGGAAAAGGTGCGCGAGGTTTTCAGCGCCGCGGCGTTCAACTACGCATTTCATTCGCGAATTTCTCGCCGTGCTGAAGCGACGGATGCCGACGTCGAGGCTGCCCTTGATGTTGCGCGAAGATTTGTTTCCGCAAGAATGACCCCTCCAAAGGAGGATGGCACCCAAGCGGAATGGGATCGCTATATCGCTTGGAGTGGCGCTGTTGTGCAGGCTTTGAAAATACTGGCCAGCACCGGCACCGCCGATGACGCTGCATTGATTGCCGCGGCTGTCGAGTCCAAAGAAACTGTTGGTGCCGACAGATCTCTGATGCACCTGGCCTATTTGGAGCAAAGGTTGGGGTTGCTAGCCAATGGCCGCGTTGCCGCCTATGCGGATGGGCAGGACCCTAATATTGCGGCTTACGCACTGGTGCTCCTCGACTATTACGGCGTGGCGGGCGCGAAAGAGCGCCTGTTTGCCCTCGCTGCCGACGGAAAGCGGTGGGGTAATCTTCAGCCACTGGCAAGGGAGAGAATCGCGCAGCGCCTGAGCGGGTTGGACGATCCGCGCGTTGGCGAAGTCGCGAGTGCAGCCTTGCGGCGCGCGTTGGAGCATATCCCTGCTTTCGAAACCAAACGTTACCAACTGTTTTTACATGAATTGACAAGGTCCTTTTTCAGTTATTTAGCAGTGTTTGGATCAACCGAGGAAAAACGCACGATAGTCGAGGTTTTCGACAAGAGGGGTTATTGGAAAGGATGGCTCGCCCAACCGCTCGCAATGATCGCCATCGACCCACTGCCTTTCATTGAGGAGTTCATCGAAGAAGGAATTAGCAAGAAGATCATCGACACGAGTAGTCCGGCTGCTTGTGCGCTCTGGCGATTGCGCGACGAGGCCGAGTTCGCAGCGCTTCATGAAATGTTGATAGATGCTTATGCGCGATATCGGCGCGATGCCGTGCACAAGAAGAAGACCAGCTCATCGCTCAGGGAGCGGGAAACATACGCTATCCAGGCAAGCACGGCCCGTGTCCTATTCGCGCCGTGCCGCCCGGATAAGGTCGCCGCTGATGTCTACTACAAGGACAAAGTGAATTCCCGCACGGTATTTCCCGGGAATTGGTTTCCCGCGTTCAGGACGGTCGACGCCCTGCGCGAGGTGATGACCGAGCAACCATATGAGCGCGCGCCTCTCGAGGCTGCACCGGTGGAGATCGGGCTCGCTGCCTGGCAACAGCTCGAGCACGTGCGCTGGTCATCTTTCCGCGACGAGCGCATGGCGATGTTCCGCGCGTTCACCAACTCTGGCGACGACGAGGTGAACGGCGTTGTGGACGACGGCATTGAACGGCGTGTCTATGTGCTGCGCCACGTCGTGAAGGACTCGTATTCAGGTGCGATCAATGGACTTCTGGAAGTGCGGCCGATGGCCGAAGACGGCAAGCTCGTGATTGGCGTGCGGCTGCGTCAGGCGGCGTGGTACAACAGCTTTGGCGGCATCGCCGACATGATCGCTACCGGTGGTGACCGCAATCAGTGGGCGCATCATGCCTATGTCGTGGATGGCGGGCGCAAGTTGATCGAGCACATCGCGCTTCACCGCGATGGCACGGTGGTGCCGCTCGTGGAAGAAGGCCGCGACGCTGAAGGCTTTTTCCGGTTCGCCACAGATCTTTCCGTCGACGATCTCTCCCGGCTTGTTCTCGAAATCCGGCTCGCGCTGTTAGAGGATCGCCGCTCGTTCCAGTTTGACGTGTTTGCGAGCAAGCTCGCACGCAACAGGCCAGTGCAGTAGGAGATCGCCATGTGGCCCGCATCGATCCATCCTTACCGCTTTCGAATGAGCGGCCGGCTTGGCCTTACCCTTGCCCTCGCGATGATTTTCATTCAGCCGGCCACTGCCGACTGGCAAAGTGACTACCGAAGGGCGCGGCTCCAGCGCGACATCGCCGGCTGGGACCTGGAGCGCGCCAAGGCCTGTGTGGCGAGAGCGTCGGCGCGGGTGGCGGCGTTGCAGCGGCGCGTGGATTTTGCGGAGCTGGAGACGTGGAGACGCCAATATGAGCTCGCGCGCCAGAAACAGCAGGAGCTGGAGGCTGCCGTCAGCTTCTATCGCGCCAACAGGGACAAAGATCCCAATGCGCAGCCTTGGAGCAGGAGCCAGCTATGGCTTTGGCTAAGGGGTGAGGAGCTGGATCGCAATACACCACCCGGCGAAACGCCCACTGCGATTGTGAGTGCGCGGGACGATGCGACACGCTTGAAAGGTAAGCTGGATCACGTCGCGCGTGAGCGAGGGGAGATCGAGAAAGCCATACGCGAGCGGGATGACTGCCAATCCCGGATTCCCGGCCTGGAGGAGGTTTATCGGGCAAGGCAGGAGCAGCTCGATGCGTTCGAGCGCGGGATTATTCCTCCCGACGATGCGGATATCGAGCGGCTGATGCGGCTCGCCGAACGGTGGAAGGCGCATGGCCGGGCGTGCGCCAACATGGAATGCCCCGAGCTCGAATGTGCGGGCGCCCGCCGCCATTTGCAGGCGCTGTTCGACGCCGAAGCAGCCCTGGAGGATATGGTGCGACAGTTGCACGCCGCGCGCGACGATGCACGCCGGCATTTTCACGCGCTGCACGAGCAGCTCGCCCGCAGCCAAGCCCGTCAGGATCTCTTGGAAAAATCACTGGCCGCGCAACAACTCCTGTACGACGCTGGAAGCGCGCTTCTCGAAATCGCGGACATCCACAGCGCGCTAAGCAAGTTGGCGGATTATGATCAATTCATGGACGCCAGCTGGTTCGACCGGGCTGATGCTCTCTACAACATCGTGAGGAACACCGAGAGCTCGTTGACCACCGTCATCAACAGACTGTCCGACAGCGAACATACGGCGGCTTTCGCCACAATCGAAAAAGGCATAGGCAAAACAATTCGGTTTGACCCGAAGATCGTAGACGGAATTGGTGGCGCGAAGGATACCTTGGTCAACCTGAAGGACATCCTGGAAGAAGTAAAAAAATGGAAAGAAGGTGCTGCAGCGCGTGCGATCCAGCCCGAAGAGATGTTCACTCTTTGGCAGACGACGGGGAGGGCGGCGCAAATCCGCGGCAGTCTCATGCAGATCGCCGCGCGCCCCCTCAAGGCGTGGGCCGGCATGGAAATCGAGAAGGTGAAGGATGAGCTGCGTGAGCTTGCGCGGATCATCGCGGCTGAAGACTCGGTAATCGGTCCGGCAGCGGAGTACATGTGGCGCATCAACGGCCGCCGCTACGCCGCAGAGGATGCTCTCGAGGCTTTACGCGAGGCTCGGCAGGCAGCAGAGAACTGCGTCATGCGCGGCTGCAAGGGAGCTCAAACGCTACAGCCGGCCAGATTGGCGCCGTCTTCAGGATGGGGCGAGGGGCTGCGTGATCACAACAAGCGTTTGCCCGGCTTTGTCGCTGCCCTGAGTGGCGGCGGGGAGGCGCCGTCCGGCCGCATCTGCACGGGTCAACCGGTGACGCTGGTTTTGCGGCAGAGCGGCAAGAAGCCTCCACGTGGCCGCTCGATTGTCGAGGCGATCGAAAACGTCGGCAAGGCCATCGAGACCGCCGATAAGCCAGACTGGGTCATAGAATATACTATAACCGCGCGTCCGCGTTTCGAACGGCGACCGGACGGATCGGTGGTCGCCCGCTTCGATGCAGTTGAGATGAACATTAAGGACGATCCCGGTATGCCGGACGACATGCGCCAAGCTGGCCGTCGCGAGGCTGCGGCGGTTAGAGCCCGCCTCGGCCGCGCCGCGGTCGGCGTGGACGCCGCCGCCGTCGCAAAGGGCGAATATTCGGTCGACTTACGTTCGGCGGTGGGAGCGCTGTCCACCCTGTCCGCTATTGGCGAGAGCGCCCGAGCCTTCTGTCGGAGACCCGATCCCGCCAACGTCTGTCAGCCCGCCGGAAATTGAAAGGACTGAGTCTTCTCCACGTGAGGCTCGGCGGACATACTTCGGGGTCTAGCTATGAAAAAGCTGACGCACGTCGAGCGGATCTGCTGTCTACCGGCACCGCCACCGGGCTGGCACGACTACGACTATGAGGTGCTTGACGACAGCAGGCTTGTTTTGGTTCGGGTGGACAGCGACGTAGCTTCGGTTTCACCGCATGACCGTGCGCGAGTCTGGCCAAAGGCGCGGCTCCGTCTTTCCTGTTTTGATGGTGCGACCGAGAGTGACCTCCTGGAGCTTGCCGCAGTTCCCTGGCCGAAGGTCTGCAAGCTTCCGGATGGAAGATGGCTGGTCGTGCAATCACGCTGCAGCTGGAGCGCGCGCAATGTTTCGATCTTCAATCCGGATGGTTCCCGGGCGGAAAACTTTGCGGTCGGCGATGGTGTCGGGCCCATTGTGTGCCTGCCGGACGGCAGGCTTTGGGTCGGATACATCGACCAAGGCGTATTCGGGGATCCCCGCCGCAAGCACCCTGCGAGCTCAGGCCTAGCCGCGTTCGATATTGGTGGGGCGTGCGTAGGGCGTTTCTCGCATCAGGAATATGCGATTTGCGACTGCTACGCGCTGGGCGCGACTGGATCGGTCGTCTGGGCCTGCACGTACACCGACTTTCCCATTATTCGGATCGACGACGGCGGCGTGCGGCTTTGGCATAATAGCATAGATGGCGCGTTCGCCATTGCCGCCAATCAAACCCACGTCATGCTCGCGGGCGGATACCACGAGGATGCGAACCGACTGATGCTCCTGCGGCTGGAAGGAAGAAACGCTGTGCCCGTCGACGAATTCCGCCTCGCAACCGACGATGGGAAGATCGCATGGGCGGGGCGCAATGGCATCATGCACGCGACAGTCGGCCGCGAATGGCTTCAAATCAGGATCGACGACTGGCTTGCGACCGTTTGGTGAGCCGTACCGGGGCGCAAACCGATAATTGACCTCGGCTTAATGGCCGACGCCCCTGCCGCCGCGCGTGGTCGAGATCGACGCCATGCAGCGACCGTGCTGCAGCGCCCATTCGGAATCGGCGGGGAATGTCCTAGTCTGCGAAGGCGAAAACATCAGGATGATGCCCCTGACTGACCGCAAAGCACTGCTGTCTGCGCTCATTGAGCACGCGCAGCTTCCTTGCCTGAGCTAGGCAGCTGGCTTTGTGGTTCATGGACAAGCTCGGCCTCGAGTGCGTGATCTCGAAGACTATCGAATCTCGATACGACACCGTGGACTCTGTACTGAAGGCGCGGGGCGGGATGATCCCAGCAACGTGACGGATCGGCGTTGCGGAGGGAAAGAGTCGGCCCAGCCGAGGAACTCTGTGGCCGGGCCAACCCCGGTGGATGCAATTTGGAACAGTGGTGAGTGGTTGCTCAACCCTCCACTGATTATCCATCAGTTTGTTTGTGCCTGTTATCAGTTGGGACAATTGTGCGCGCCAGAGAAACTGCGCAAACGAGGGTAGGCGAGGGGAATGGCCAAAGGGCCATTACAGCCTGGGCCAGATTTCGGCGCCAAGTCGGCAAATTGCAGCTTCGCCGAGCTGATCACACGCGGGGGAGAATTGTCATGAACCTTTTCGAGGACACCAATCCACGAGCTCTAAAAGACTTACTCAGTGAGATTCACAATCGCACGTCTGTTCTCCCGGATTTTCAGCGCGATTTCGTCTGGGAGCCGGGGGCGACTCAGGAGCTGATTGTATCAATCGCGAACAACTACCCGGCAGGTAGCATCTTGCGCGTTCGTGATTCCAAGCGCGTTTTTGCAGCCCGCGAGTTCGAAGGCGCCCCGCGGCTTGATGGCTGCCAACACACGTTTTTGGTGCTCGATGGACAGCAACGGCTGACCTCGCTTTATCAAGCCTTCTATGGTGCCGGAGAGCACAGATATTTCCTCGATCTTCGCAAGCTCATCGATGGCGTCGATTTTGAAGAGGCAATCTTCCACGTGCGCGCAGCAACCAAGTGGGCAAAACAGCGCGAAGACTTCGATCTCCAGGCGAAGGAATTACTTTTGCCGCTCTCCGTCCTCAAAGGAGGTGCTGGCCGGTTTGGCCAGTGGAGCCGCAAAGTTTGCCGCCGGCTGCCCCATGCGGAGAGAATAGACCTCGAGGACAAATTGGCCGAAATCGAGGAGACTTGGATCCGCGTCATCGATGACTACCATTTCCCCGTCGTCACGCTGTCCGACAAGACCGAGCCCGATGCCCTTTGCACAATATTTGAGACGCTCAACCGAACCGGCGTCAAGCTCAGCGTATTTGAGCTTCTGACGGCGCGCTTTTGGCCGCAAAACGTGAATTTGCGGGCGATGTGGGACGCCGCCTTGGCTCAGAACGCGATCCTGGCCGACTTCGATGTTGATCCGTACTATGTCTTGCAGGCGATTTCGCTCGCCAGCCGCAAGGCTCCTTCATGCAAGCGGGGCGATGTATTGAACCTGACCGCCGAGGACATCAAAGAGTGGTGGGACATGGTCATCCGGGGCCTCGTTCTGGGGCTCGAGATCCTGCGGGACGACTGCAAGGTCATGCTGCCCAAGTGGCTGCCTTATAAGACCATGATGCCGCCCCTCGCCGCCGTGATTGCAAAAGTGGGCACGCCGAGATCCGCACAGGCCGGCGTGCATCGTGAGAAACTGAAGCGGTGGTTCTGGTGTGCGGTGTTCGGTCAATCCTATGAGAGTGCGCCTAACAGCAAATCGGCCAAGGACGTCACTGAGCTCTCTGAATGGCTTATGGGCGGCGACCCACCGGAATCTGTCACCTCATTCCGTTTCGATCCTCGCGCCCTCCGTGATGTCACGCCGCGCCAGCGATCGATCTATCGCGGAGCCATCTGCCTCATGCTTTGCGGAGGCGCCAGAGACTTCCAGACGCAGGCCGTCATAAGCGGACGCCTTATGAACGAGCAGGGCATCGACGATCACCACATCTTCCCTGCCGCATATCTCGAGCGAAAAGGAGTAGCACTGTCTCGCCTTCGCGACTGTGTGCTCAATCGAACACTCATCGACCGGACGACGAACCAGATCATCAGCGACCGCGCTCCTTCGGATTACCTGGAAGAGATCCGTGCCCTCCCCGACTTCCCATTCGAAGCGGTTCTCAGTTCGCACGGGCTTCCGGCTGACGAGTCCTCGCCGTTGTTCCGCAACGACTACGAGACCTTCTTGAGTCAGCGCCAGGATTGGCTCTGGGCGAAAATCAAGGAGGTCACAAAAGCCGACGAAGCAGCGGATCTTGAAGCCGACGAGAGGGGGGGCCGCATGAGCACGCGCAAGAAACTCTTGACGTCGCCCTGCTACTGAAGGCCATTAACAAGCAACGCCGCCGCGGCCTAAACACGAGGATGACTGCCATGCGAATCCGCGCTGCAGTGCTTGAGGAAATGGGGCGGAAGCCGCCCTATGCGACCTCCCGCCCGCTCACCATTTCGGAGGTGGATCTGGCGCCGCCCGGCCCTGGTGAGGTCCTCGTCAAAATCGCAGCCGCTGGCCTGTGCCATTCGGATCTCTCGGTGATCGATGGCTCGAGGCCGCGCCCCACGCCGATGGCACTCGGTCACGAGGCTTCTGCCATCGTGGAGGAGACGGGCCCCGGCGTCGATGATCTCGTCAAGGGCGATCACGCGGTGCTCGTGTTCGTTCCGAGCTGCGGTCATTGTGCACCCTGCGCCACTGGACGGCCGGCGCTGTGTGAGCCGGCGGCGGCGGCCAACGGCGCCGGCACGCTGCTGTCGGGAGCGCGGCGGCTTTCGCGGAACGGTGCGCCGCTTCATCATCACCTCGGCGTGTCGGCCTTTGCCGAGTATGCGACGGTGTCGCGCCGCTCCCTGGTCAAGATCGACAAGGATGTCCCGCTCGACCTGGCAGCACTGTTTGGATGCGCCGTGCTTACTGGCGTCGGTGCCGTCGCCAACACGGCGAAGGTGGAGCCGGGATCGACCGTTGCGGTCATCGGCCTCGGCGGCGTTGGCCTCGCCGCACTGCTCGGCGCGATCGCGGTCGGCGCGGAGCGCATCATCGCGGTGGATCTCTCGCCCGACAAGCTGGACCTCGCCAAGACGCTCGGTGCCACTGACGTTTTCAATGCCGCGGATTCTGACGTGGCAGACAGCATCCGCGAGGCAACGAAGGGCGGTGTTGACGTGGCTGCGGAGCTGGCAGGCTCCGTTCAGGCGCTGACGCTCGCCTACCGCATCACGCGC
>DASVDU010000175.1:0-14823 GCA_036380915.1 Hyphomicrobiaceae bacterium
GTGCTGCTCGGCGGTGTGCCGGGCGTCGATCCCGCGAAGGTGGTCGTGCTCGGCGGCGGGGTGGTCGGCACCAACGCCGTCCACATAGCCCTCGGCATGGGTGCCGATGTCTGGGTGATAGACCGCAACGTCGATGTCCTGCGCCGGCTGTGGAGCCATTTCGGGCGGCCGCTCAATACGGTCTACTCGACGCGCGATGCCATCGACCGCCATTTGCGGGATGCGGATCTGGTGATCGGCGCCGTGCTGATCCCTGGTGCCGAAACACCCAAGATCATCACCCGGGAGCACGTGAAGATGATGCGTCCGGGGTCGGTCATCGTCGACGTCGCCATCGACCAAGGCGGCTGCGCGGAAACATCCCGGCCCACGACGCACGACAATCCGACCTACACCGTCGACGGCGTCATACACTATTGCGTGGCCAATATGCCCGGTGGCGTGCCGAAGACGTCGACCCAGGCGTTGAACAACGCGACGCTGCCGTTCGTCATCGCGTTGGCCGAGAAGGGATGGAAACGCGCACTCGCCGAAGACGAGCACCTGCGCCATGGCCTCAACATCTGGGACGGCAAGGTAACCTGTAAACCCGTCGCCGACGCCCAGGGCTACCCTTACCTCCCCGCCGAGGAGGCTCTAGGCTGAATCGGTTTCTGCCGATACGCCGCCCATCGCGCGATGCCGGTCGAGCGCTGTTCGCGACGAAAAGCATCAACACATCTCCAATGGCATTCGACTTGGTTTTGATGCTAGGCATGGCGTATCCGTGTCGATCTGCGGGGGAGACATGCCAGACGAGCCAGCCGAGAAGCCGCCGGTGCTAGAGGTGCGCGACCTCGTCAAGAATTTCGGGGGGTTGCGCGCGATTGACCACTGCTCGCTCAGCGTGCGCGAGGGGACGATAACCGGTTTGATCGGGCCAAACGGCGCAGGGAAGACGACGCTCTTCAATCTTGTTACCGGGTTTTTCCAGCCCGATTCCGGCCGCGTGCTCGCAGATGGGAAGGATATCACCAGTCTGCCGCCGCACGGCGTCTTCCGGCGCGGGATCTGCCGCACGTTCCAGATTCCCCGCGAGCACGGCACGATGACCGTCCTTGAAAATCTCATGCTGGTCGCTCCCGACCAGGCCGGGGAGCGATTCTGGAACTGCTGGTTCCGCTCCGGCCTCGTGCGCCAGCAGGAGCGCGAGATTCGTGACCGGGCAATGGAGGTGCTCGAGTTCGTAGACCTCGCGCGGCTCGCGAACGAATATGCCGGCCGGCTCTCGGGCGGGCAAAAGAAGCTCCTCGAGCTGGCGCGCACGCTGATGGCCAATCCGCGCCTCGTGCTCCTCGACGAGCCGGCGGCCGGCGTCAACCGCACCCTGATGAAGAAGCTCGTCGACAACATCGAGTATCTCAGGCGTGAGCGCGGCATCACGTTTCTGCTGATCGAGCACGACATGGACCTGGTAATGGAGCTTTGTGATCCGGTGATCGTGATGAGCGAGGGCCGCCGTTTGATGGAAGGCCGCCCCGAGGAGGTTCGCCGCGATCCGCGGGTGCTGGAAGCCTATCTGGGGGGGCAGTATGGCGCTGCTTGAAGTCCGGGGCGTCACCGCCGGCTACGGCGACACGGAAATCCTGCGCAATGTGTCGATGGAAGTGGGAGAGGGCGAGATCGTCTCGATCATCGGACCGAATGGTGCGGGCAAATCGACTTTGATGAAGACGATATTCGGGCTGCTGCATCCGCGGGAGGGGAGCATCATCTTCGACGGGCAGGACATCTCCCGTCTGCAGCCCTATCAGATCGTCGAGCGCGGGATGTGCTACGTGCCGCAGGTCGCCAATGTCTTCACCGACCTCACCGTGTCGGAGAATCTCGAGATGGGCGCCTTCCTCGCGAAGACCAACGACATCGCGGCGCGCAAGGAACGGATCTACGAGTATTTCCCGCGGCTCAAGGAGCGCCGCAATCAGCGCGCCGGCAAGATGTCGGGTGGCGAGCGGCAGATGGTGGCGATGGGAAGCGCGTTGATGCTCGAGCCGAAGCTCGTATTGATGGACGAGCCCTCTGCCGGGCTATCGCCGAAGATGGTGGGGGTGATCTTCGAACAGATCCGTAAGATCAACGAGGCGGGCCCGGCGATCCTGATCGTCGAGCAGAACGCCAAGTTGTCGCTCGAGATGTCCCACAGGGGCTATGTCCTGGCCAGTGGCGAGAATCGCTTCGAAGGCACGGGCGAGGAACTTCTGAACGATCCCGAAGTCGGCCGGCTCTATCTCGGCGGCTGAGGAAGGACCGAACTGGGGGCTGCAGGATGGCAGAAATTTTGCAGGAAGCGCCGGGTCGGAGCGACGACCGCACGACGCACGAGCGCATCATGGCGGCGCTGCGGAGCCGGCCGGCGCTCGGAGTGGCGCTGTTTTTGACATTGGTGGTGTTCTGGCTGCTCGGGCAGCAGCAAGGGGCGTCACTTTCCGATTTGCTGTCGCTGACGGTTTGGGGGGTCATGCTCGGCGGCATCATCGCGCTCGGTGCGATCGGCCTGACGCTGGTCTATGGCGTGCTCAAATTCCCCAACTTCGCTCATGGCGAGCTGGTGACCCTTGGCGCATACGGCGCCCTGACGATTTCCGCGCTGCTGCCGGCGGGGCCGGCCATGCAACCGTTCTCCTTCGGCTGGGAGCTAATGGCGGGGCTGATCCTGTCGATGCCAATCGTCTCCTTGATCGCGCTGGTGGTTGATCGGGTCCTTTTCCGGCCCCTGCGCTTGCGTTTCGCCTCCCTCGTGCTTTTCGCGATGGCCTCGCTCGCAGCCGCGTTCTTCCTGCGCAGTGCGATCTACCTCGTGTGGGGGTCGGACTTCCTGTTCTACTATCCGGGCCGCGCCAATCCGGCGATCGAAATGCCGCTCGGTATCCGAGTGCAGGCCGATCAGCTCTTCGTTTTCGGGCTGGCCGTCGTGCTGGTCATCATCACCTGGTTCCTGCTCGAGCGCACGCGGATGGGCAAGGCGATGCGCGCAACCGCCAATAATCCCGATCTGGCGCAGGTCCGCGGCATCAATACCGAGAGGGTGATCGCCTGGACCTGGATTCTCGGCGCCAGCCTCGCCGCCGCCGGGGGTGTGATGTACGGCCTGGCTTCTCAGTTGCGACCAGAGATGGGCTTTTGGCTGCTCCTGCCCATGTTCGCGGCGGCGATCGTCGGAGGGCTGGGCAGTCCCATAGGGGCTATCGCGGGTGCGGTCATCATCGGGGTCGCCCAGCAGGTGTCGTCCTCGTTCCTCAACCCTGCCTACGGGCCGGGGGTCGCGTTCATCCTGCTGGTGATCGTGCTCGTGCTGCAGCCGCAGGGCCTTTTCGGGCAGGGGGGAGACTGAGATGGCAAAGGCCGATCTGGCGCGCGCCGCCTTTCTCTTCCTGCCGCTGGTGTTGCTCGGGCTTCTGGTCCTGCCGGGACGCATGAGGCTGCGTCTGCCGCTTTCACTGGTGATAGCGGCGGTGGTGGCGCTGGCGCTGCCTATGCTCTTGCCGCGCGGCGCCTTGACCTACCTCGCCTCGTTCTCGACGATGGCGGGGATCTACGCGATCCTCTGCCTCGGCCTGAACAGCCAATGGGGACTGACAGGGCACGTCAATTTCGGCATTGCCGGCTTCTTTGCGATCGGCGCCTTCACCTCGGCCCTCGTCACCACGAACATGCCGCAGGGTGCGCTCGCACTCTATTCCCAGCAGGCGTTCGGGCTCGGCTGGCCGATCATCGCCGGCATCCTGACGGCGGGCGTCGTGTCGGCGGTGGCGGGCTTTCTCATCAGCATTCCCGTGCTGCGCCTGCGCACGGACTTCCTCGCCATCGCGACCCTCGGCATTGCCGAGGTCATTCGTTTCATCTTCCAGAACGAGCGCTGGCTCGCTAACGGACCGCAGCCGATGCGCGGCATACCTCGGCCGTTCGACTGCGTTTTCACCGATCCGCCGTGTGCCTGGCTGCCGGAGGGTGTCGCGCGCTTCGTCGCGCCGCTTGCACCGCGAGACTACGTATACCTCTACCTCGTGATCGTGGCGATCATCCTCGCGGTGATATTCGTGCTGCTCGAACGCATCTCGCGTTCCCCGTGGGGGCGCCTCCAGCGGGCGATCCGCGACGAGGAGAACTCGGCGGCGATGAGCGGCAAGAACGTGCCCTTACGCCGGGTGGAGTCCTTCGTTCTGGGCAGTTTCATCATGGGCGTCGCCGGCGCGGTCTATGCCCATTACGTGGTCAGCATCGATTACAGCCACTTCAACCCGCTGTTCGCGACCTTCATCGTCTGGGTGATGGTGATGCTGGGAGGGAGCGGCAACAACAAGGGCGCCGTTCTCGGAGCATTCGCGGTCTGGGGTGTGTGGAGCGGGGCGGCCTTCATGATCGATGTGATGAGCCCGGCGCTCCAGGCCATCTCTCCCGACCTGCCGTCGCGCGGGGCCTATCTGCGGTGGATGTTGGTCGCGGTGATGCTCGGGCTGATCGTGCTGTTCCGTCCGCAGGGGATCCTCGAGGAGCGCAAGAAGGTCTCGGACTTCATGTGACGGCCGATTAGATCATTTCCGACATAGATGGAAGCAAGCTAACCTAAGCTTGCGCCGATCTCCCTCCCCCCGGTGGGGAGAGGGTCGGGGTGAGTGGGTTCCGCCAGTGGCGATCGTTGCAACCCCTCACCCGGCCCTTCGGGCCGACCTCTCCCCATGGGAGAGGTAAGGGAGACTGCTGCCTGCCTAATTTGGAAATGCTATAGCGGCCTTGGCAAAAAAAAGGGCGCCTGAAGGCGCCCGTAATTGCTAAGTAAAGCGTCCGCTATTCCGAGGCAATCTGATCGGCAGGGACGATCTTCACCGTCTCGTCGCCTGTCTCGGTGAACTTCCAGACCGCGATTGGCGTCTTGACGTCGCCATTCTGGTCGAAGTCGACCGAACCGCCTGCGCCGACGTAGTCGATCTCCTTCCCTTCCTTGAGCAACTGCAACGCCTTCGTGATCTGTTCCTGGCTGCCGCCGATGATCTTCTCGCCTGGTGGGTTGGCGATCGGGCGCAGGCGATCACGAAGCGCGGTGCCGGTGATCTCGGCGGGATCCTTGATCCCATCGGCGACCGCCTTGGCCAGCGCCAGCCCGATTACCATCGCCGCGTCATAGGTCGTCTCCGAGAAGGGCGGGATGCGGTCCTGCTTGGTGGCGGCGCGATAGGCCTCCGCGAAGGTCTTGTAGCTTTGGGATTCAGGGTCGGCCGAAGGCACCGTGCCGAGCTTGCCTGCCAGATCCTTGCCGCCCACCGCATCGAGCACCTCGCTGGACCGGTTGGCATCGGTGAACTGCCAGCTCGTGTAGCCGAAGATGTCGCGGCTTTCCTTGAGGATCTGGGCGGTATGGGCCGGATACGTCGGCAGCACCAGCACGCCGGGCTTGCCCTGCAGCGCCGTGCTCAGAATGGAGCGGTACGTGGGCTGCACCTCCTCGGCGTGGGCAACCTGGGCAAGCACCTTTCCGCCGCGCTTCTCGAAGGCAGCGGCGAAGGCGTTGGACAGGCCCTGGCCGTAGGGATTGTTGATGTAGATGGTCGCCGCGGTCTCGAACTTGTAGCCGTCGATGAGCTTGCCGGCGGCGAGGTCCGCCGCGACGACGCCCTGCAGCGCGTCCGAGGGGCTGGTACGGAACAGCAGATCCTTACCCTCGTCCTCGGGGAGGACCGAAACCAGCGGCGAGGTCGTGCCGTTGCCGACCTGCAGCACGCCCGAGGGAATAGTCACCGACGTGGCCACCGCCACCGTCACGCCGCTCGACCACTCGCAGATGATGGCCGGGACGCCGTCGGCCTCGACCAGCTTGCGCGCCGCCTCGATGGCAGGCGTCGGCAGAGTGTTGGAATCTTCCGCGATCAGCCGCTCGACGATCGGCCCGCCGAAAACCTCCTCGGCGGCGGTGTTGATCTGGTTCAGGGCCAGTTGCGCCGCGTCACGGAAGAACGGGCCGTATTCGGCGCCTGAGCCGGTGAACGCAACGACCTGTCCGATGGGGACCTTCGGCGGCGCGCTCTGGGCCCAGAGTGCGCGGGGCATCGTGACGCTCAGCGTCATCGCCCCGCCGGCGGCGCCGACAGCTTTGAGAAAATCGCGGCGACGGGCATTTCTGAGTGAAAAATCGGACATCTAATCCTCCCAATGAGATGCGCGGGAATCGGCCCTGACGAAATCGAGTCCCGGCCAAGGCGAGCTCTCAAGCCATACCACAATCGTGAACGAGAGCCACCACTTCATCAAGACCCGGGCTGGCATCTAGCATCTTGCGGTCAGCGGCGGCTGACGGTCGGGTATGCGGGGAGGGACCGCGGGTAAGCGAGCGAGCGGCCGGCGATGGCGGCAGGGCAGATGATCTTGCGCCCGCGAACATCACTCCACCGGCGCGATAGGACGCCGGTGGTTCAGGTGACTAAGGCATTTACTTCGAGGAAGACGGGTTCTTATCGCCCTTGCGATTGCGCCATGAACTCCGTCATCAGGTGGCGCTCGCAACGCCGCAGAGCTTCAGGCACCGGCCGCCCGGCAGCCGAATAGGACCGAATGCGATCCTGTACGCGGGCATACGCATCACGCAGATCTTCAAAGTCATCGAGCTCCGCGAACAGCTCTACGCATTCGCTTGGAAGCTTTTCGCCTCGATTACCCATCGACTTCTCCCACACAAGCTGCGTTTTCCTCCTCCCCCATTTCAGGAATTGTTGCCATGCAACGGAGCAAAAACCGTTGACATGAAACAACTTCGGATCACGGCTCTGATTTTATTTGCAGCGCAACATTTCTCCAGATTTGCCGCCGTTCTCCGCAGATAGTTAAACGAAGATAGAGATCAACGTCCAGTGGTAATAGCCGCTGAACGCCGTGTGCGGCGAAACGCAGCGCCAAGCGAGCGATTTTGGTGAGGCGGAACCCGGGACCACTGACGTCAGCCATCGAAGTGAGTTGCCTAATGCTCACCACAAAATCATACTCAGCTCACGGCTGAGACAGCCGCAATATCAACTCGAGTGGGGCAGCCCAGGGAGCAAGACGAATGACAATCAGACGCCGCCAGTTTCTCGCCGGCGTGGCGACGGCCGGTGCAGCCGCCGGCGCGACGGCGCTCGCGAAACCTGCCATCGCACAAGGCAAAACCGAATGGCGCATGGTGACGACGTGGCCGAAGAACTTTCCCGGCCAGGGGACCGGTGCCGAGCGCTTCGCCAAGACGGTCACCGAGGCGACCGATGGCCGCCTAACGATCAAGGTATACGCGGCCGGCGAGATCGTACCCGCGTTCGAGAGCATCGATGCGGTCATCCGTGGTGCTGCGGACCTGATGCACGCGACGCCGTACTATTGGCCGAATAAGAGCAAGGCACTGAACTTTTTCTCAACCGTGCCCTTCGGCATGACGACGCCAGAGCTCGACGCCTGGATGAACCATCTGGGCGGCCAGCAACTGTGGGACAAGCTCTACGACCAGTTCGGTCTCAAGCCCTTCCACGCCGGCTCGACGGGCGTGCAGATGGGCGGTTGGTTCAACAAGGAGATCACCGGCGTCGATTCCGTCAAAGGCATGAAGATGCGCATTCCGGGCATCGGCGGCGAGGCGCTGGGCAAGCTCGGCATGACCATCGTCAATCTGCCGGCCGGCGAGATCTTCGCTGCGCTCCAGTCCGGCGCCATCGACGCGACCGAATGGGTCGGCCCTTACAACGACCTGGCGCTCGGCTTCTACAAAGTCGCCAAATACTATTACTGGCCCGGCATGCACGAGCCCGGCACGCAGATCGAAGTCACGGTCGACAAGGCCAAGTTCACCGCTCTGCCCAAGGACGTGCAACGCATCTTCGAGGCCTGCTGCCACAACGAGAACAATCTGTTGACGTCGGAGTTCAACGCGCGCAACGGCGGCGCGCTGGAGACGCTCATCCGGCAGCACAACGTGCAGCTCAAGCGCTTCCCGAACGATTTCCTGCAGGCTTACGGCAATGCCGCCGGCGAGGTCATCCAGGAAATGCGGGACAGCGGCGATCCGCTCACGAAGGAAATCGTCGAGTCGTTCTTGAAGGCTCGGCGCGACCTCATGAACTGGGGGCGGATTGCCGACCAGGGCTTCATGAACGCCCGCCTGCTGGACATCAAGTTCCCGACCTGATCCAGAGGGCAACGATGTATCTGCGGGGCCCGGCGACGGGCCCCGTTCTTATTTGACGGTGCTCATCACCCCACGACATGCAGACCTGTGAGGACCATTGCTATCCCGACCACGAGCACGGTCATGTGCACGAGCATGAGGCATTCTTTCGCAAGTCTGCTTTTGATCGGACCTGGACGGTTCTGCCTGTCGATCAACCTCCACAATGCGAACAGGGTGAGGAACCACAGCACCAGCAGGCCGGCTCCGATCTCGATGCTTGTCAGGTCTTCCATGGCCTCCGCCCAGGTCAGCGATTGGTGGAAAACGGATTATCGTCCAGCGGTATTCCTTCCTCGTCGAACTTGAGGCCATCCTGGATGAACTCGCCGATGCCGCGGTCGCTGTTGCCAGCGGGGGCGGTCTGCTCGATCTGCGGTTGGCCGAACAGCTTTTCCGGCAGCCAGGTCGCTGCTTGCGGGAACGCCCAAAGCAGGCTCAGTCCGAGGATTTGCAGGAAGACGAACGGGATGGCGCCGGCCCAGATTTCCGAGGTCGAGACGCTGGGTGGCGCGATGCCCCTCATGTAGAACAGCGTGAAGCCGAACGGAGGGGTGAGGAAGCTCGTCTGCAGGTTCATGGCGATCATCACGCCGATCCAGATCGGGTCCAGTCCGAGCAGGATAAGGGGCGGCCCGCAAATCGGCAGCATGATGAGAATGATCTCGAACGTGTCGAGAAAGAAGCCGAGGATGAACATGATCGCCATGACGGCGAGCATTGCGCCGAACGCGCCGCCGGGCAGATTGTGAAGTGCCTGCTCGACCATGTGCTCGCCGCCCAGCCCGCGGAAAACGAGCGAGAAGAGCGAGGCCGCCAGAACGATGACGAAGATGATCGAAGTGGTGATCATCGTATTGAGGGAGGCATAGCGGATGGTGGCAAAGGACAGCTTTCGATTGACGGCCGCCAGAAGCATCGCGCCGACGGCGCCGACCGACGCGGACTCCGTCGGGGTCGCGAATCCGAAAAGAATGCTGCCTAGAACGGCGACGATCAGGATCAGCGGTGGAATGAGCACGATGACCACCCGAACCGGCAGACCCCTGCGCTCCTCGGGCGACATGACGAGTGCCGGAACCGTCTCGGGCTGGAAGACGGCCTTGTAGACCACCCAGAGCAGGAACAACCCGACGAGAATGAAACCGGGAATGAGCGCCCCGGCGAACAGGTCACCCACGGAAATCGGGGTCGGGGCGAAGTTCCCGAGCTTCAGCTGCGCCGCTTGATTGACGCCGGCCAGGAGATCGCCGGCGAAAATGAGCACCGTCGACGGAGGTATGATCTGTGCGAGCGTCGAGGAGGCGCCGATCGCACCTGTTGCCAACATCGGGCAGTAGCCTGCGCGCAGCATGGCGGGCAGGCTGATCAGGCCCATGGTGATGACGGTCGCGCCGACCACACCTGTCGAAGCCGCGAGCAGGGCGCCCACGACGACGACAGAAAAGGCGAGCCCTCCGCGTAACGGCCCGAAGAGCTGCCCCATGGTCGTGAGCAGCGCCTCGGCAAGCCCCGACTTCTCCAGGATCAGCCCCATGAAGATGAACAGCGGCACTGCGACCAGGACGTCGTTGGTCATGGTGCCGAGATATCGGAGCGGCAGACCGTTGAGGATCGCGTAGTCAAAGGCACCGAACTGATGGCCGAGCACTGCGAAGATCAGTGACGTGCCGGCCAGCGTGAGCGCGATCGGATACCCTATGAGCAGCGTGCCGATGACCGACAGGAAAAGGCAGATGGATAGGATGTCGCCGACGTTGAAGGCTGAAAGCATGGGCTGATTCGCTCAAGGCTGCTGTTGATGGGCCAGACGCTGGCGGCGGGTCAGTCGGCAGTGGGCTGGGCGGGCAGCAGCTCGGGCCGGCCACCGAGGACGATGGCGCTGCGGGCACAGATCGCCAGTCCCTGTAGCATCATGAGCGCGCAGAAGCCGAGGATGACGGACTTGAGCAGATAGAGGCCGGGCATGCCGCCGACTTGCGGCGATTCTTCTCCAAGCGCCCATGACGCGGCGACATAGGGCCAAGCATAGTACCAGAGCACGATGATCCAGGGGAACAGGAACACGATCGTGGACAGAAGGTCGAGCAGGGCCTGCGTCCGCTGGGAGCGGGACGCATAAAGGATGTCGACACGAACGTGCCGGTTGACCATCAGCGTGAAAGCGGCGCCGAGCATGAACGCCGTGGAGTGCGTCCAGACGAACAGCTCCTGCAGCCAGATGAAGCCTGTTTCGAAGACATAGCGGATGACGACGACGGTGGCACAGATAAGCACCGTTCCCAGTGTGAGATAGGCAACGGTGCGGCCCACCACGTCGTTGACGGCTTCTGCGAAGCGCACGAAGCCTGCCAGTGCGCGCATATGCGTTTCTCTCCCCTAGGCGTCGTCCCCTCTTTTTGCGCGAACTCTAACAGCCAACCGACCGCGCCGCCAAGCGTTCTGCGTCGTGGTGCCAATCGCCGGTGCAAATGCGGCCTCCCGGCGCCGGAGATCATCCTTGTGACGCGCGCGCCAAGCGCCTATGCCGACGGGGAGGGAATCAGAGTGCTGATGCGAACGGCTCAGTTTCCAAACAGGAAATCGAAGATGGTCTTGGGCGGTCTGCTCCGCCGGGGCTCCCGGGCACGCCGTTCCCGGTAGACTCGGTCCTGGGCCCATGGCGCCCAGGACGGGCCGTCCCAGAAGTCCTGTCGAGTGCGCGCCGGGCGGCGATCCGCGACTTCGCGCGGAGTCGTGTCGCGCAGAACGAGAACGTCCGTGACGCCGTCTATGCTTTCGATCGTCACAGTACCTTCGTTCCACGTCCAAGTGGATTCTTTGTCTCCGCGCCGATGAAGCTGCAGACTGACGACCCGGCTTGCGGGTACGTCCACGATCGCGACCTGCTCGATCGGCTCCGGCCCGTTCGGTCCCTCGACGGCGCCCGCGAAATAGCGCAGCAGGCCGATACCCTTGAGGACGCCGTCTTTCAGCTCCCATTCAAGCAGGCGCGGCTCGCCCGCACCTGCCCTTTCGAGAGGTACGGTCAGGTTCGACCGACCTTGGAGATGAGCCACGAGCCGGCCATTCTCGGAGACGACGCGCCAGCCGTCGATGGCCGCCGCTGGGACCTCCTCGGCTGCGTCGGGCTCGACCCCCATTTGCTGCAGGGCCATACGGGCATCGCGATGGAAGGGGTTGATCGAGAGCGCCTTCTGCAAGCTGGCTATGGCGATATCTGTGTGCCCGAGCGCCTGCTCGACCTCTCCTTTAACCCAGTGCACGTCCGCGTCGCCGGCGTCGATCTTCAGGGCTTTCTCGACGTCCGGGAGGCCGAGCTCGGGCTGGCCGGTCTGCTTGTAGAACCAGGCGCGATAGGCGAATGCCTCCGCCGACCGCGGATCGATCTCCAGCGCCCGGGAAAGCTCGGCTTCGGCTTCCTCGAAGGACGCAAGCTTGGTCAGCATGAGTCCGCGGCCTGCCAGGGCGCGCGCATTGCTCGGATCGATCTCCAGTGCGCGTGAGTAGTCCCGCAGCGCAGAGGCGGCATTGTCGGCGAGCCGGTATGCGTAGCCGCGCTCGATCTGCAACTCGGCATTTTCCGGCTCGAATGCGATCGCGCGGCTGAGGTCCTCGATGGCCTGCTCGTACTGCCCCACCTGCATCTCGGCGTGGGCGCGGGCGCGATAGGCTGGGACCGAGCGGCTGTCGGCAGTGATCGCTCGGCTGAACTCGCGCATCGCTGAATAGGGCCTGTCCTGCTGCATGTATGCCTGCCCGCGGCCGGTCAGAGCGGCGGAGTTCTGGGGAGCGAGCCGCACGGCCTGCGTATAGTCCTCGATCGCTCCTTCCGCCTCGCCGAGCTTCAGCTTGGCGCTGGCGCGGTTGTTGTAGGCCGCCGCATAGCCAGGAGCGAGGGCGATGGCGCGGTTGAAATCCTTGATCGCCTCCTCGACCAATCCGAGGCTCAGCAGCGTGTTGCCGCGGTTGTTGTAGACCGGCGCATATTCCGGAAAGAGCTGAACAGCGCGGTTGAAATCGTCGATCGCCGCCTTGTGCTTGCCGAGCCGGCTGCTGGCGACGCCCCGGTCATTGAGGATCGCGGCGCGCCGGTCATTCGGCAGCGTCTGATCCTGGAGAGCGTCGGTGTAGGATGCGACGGCCTGATCCAGATTCCCGCGGAGCAGGGCCGACGCAGCCTCCTGGGCCTTCACTGCCGCCAGCTCGCCGATGGCCGACGCGGGCTGGCCCGAGCCCGCGGCGAGAAGCAGGATGGCAGTCCCGATGGCGGCTGGTTTCAGCATGTCGGCCCCAGTATTCCCTCGCCCGCCCCGGTGGAAATCGCCCCACTATAACGCAGGACGGTGCAAAACCGGATAGGGCAGGCGGGTCGAGGGTTATCTCACCCGTCCCGCCAAGCCGCGAGCGGGCATCAGCCGCGGACGATGTCGGCGATCGCCTTGCCGAGCTCCTGCGTCGTGGCCTTGCCGCCCATGTCGGGCGTCAGCGCCTCGCGCGCCCGGATCACCTCCTCGATGGCCTTGACGATGGCGTCAGCGGCTTCCTTGTGCCCGAGATGGTCGAGCATCATGGCACCCGACCAGATCTGGCCGATCGGATTCGCGATGTTCTTGCCGGCGATGTCCGGGGCAGATCCATGGACCGGCTCGAACATGGAAGGAAACTCGCGCTCGGGATTGATGTTCGCGCCCGGGGCAATGGCAATGGTGCCGGTGGTCGCCGGTCCGAGGTCCGACAGGATGTCCCCGAACAGGTTCGAGCCGACGATGACGTCGAACCAATGCGGGTTGCGCACGAGGTGTGCGGTGAGAATGTCGATGTGGAACTGCTGCGTCTTGACGTCGGGGTATTCCTTCGCGACGGCAGCGAACTTCTCGTCCCAATAGGGCATCGAGATCGAAATGCCGTTCGACTTGGTCGCCGATGTCACCTCGCGCTTGCGGGTCATGGCGAGGTCGAAGGCATAGCGCATCACGCGCTCGCAACCTTTCTTGGTGAACACGGCCTGCTGGAATGCCGCCTCGAGCTCCGTGCCCTCGTAGAGACGCCCGCCGATGGAGGAGTATTCGCCCTCGTTGTTCTCCCGCACGATCAAGTAGTCGATGTCACCCACCTTGCGGTCGGCAAGTGGCGACTTCAGCCCCTCGAACATGCGTACCGGCCGCAGATTGATGTATTGCTGGAACGTGCGACGGATGGGGATGAGCAGCCCCCAGAGCGAGACGTGGTCCGGCACTCCGGGATAGCCGACCGCACCGAGGAAAATGGCGTCGTAAGGTCGGAGCTGATCGAGCCCGTCCGCGGGCATCATGCTGCCAGTCTTGTGGAAGCGCTCGCAGTTCCAGTCGAAATGGTCCCACTGGTAGTCGAGGCCGAAGCGGGCGCCGGCGGCCTCAAGCACCCTCAGCCCCTCAGGCACCACCTCGTTGCCGATCCCGTCCCCGGGGATGACGGCGATCTTCATTTTGTTATTGGACAGATTGGCCATTTGGAGCTGCTCCACTGCTGTTTAGGACGGCGGACTGACCTCGCCGCTGTTGACGCGTAAAGGCGATCCTATCGGAGCGCCCATTCGCAGATCGTTTAGCGGAGTTGGAGCGCGACGCCAATCGCAGGCTGCGGGTGCGAGGCCGCAAGAGTTGAAGGCTTAGGAGCCTTGCTACCTGGTTGTCCCGGCGCGCCGTCCCCGGGATCGCAACGGCACCCGCTCCAGGAAGCGTGCCAGCGCCGACTCGTGCGCGCCGAGCCCTCGCCGTAGCGGACCGCCGCGCCGCCAGCGGCGCACCAGCTGGCCGTTGGCGAAACTCGTCAGAACGACGTCGTGGACGTAGCTCTTGCGCGCGATGGTGGCCGTGTTTCCGAGCATCTCCGCCACCTCTTTCACGACGGAGACGATCTGGCTGTTGCGCTTGCGGTCTGAGTGCTCCGGGGTGAGCGCAGCGAGGCGGTCTCCTGCAAGCGCCGTTGCATGGAAAGTCCGGAAGTCCTTCGCGCTCACGCGCCGGCCGGAAATGGACGAGAGATAAGTGTTGATGTCCCGCGCGGTAATGCAGGTCAGTGTGCCCGAATGCCCCTTGTAGCAGAAGAGCCGCCGCGAGCGCAGGCGCTTCAAACGCTGCAACGCATCGGCGAGACGCTTTGCGGCAACTTCGGCGTGGAGCTCCTTGCCACCTTTGGCAGGAAAGCAGAGCAGGATGCGCTCGCCCTCGATGCGGACATGCTGCTGGCGCAGTGTCGTAGCGCCGCGCGCACCGGTTCGCTTCAGATGCACCTGCTCGCCGACGCGGATCGCGGTCTCGTCAATTAGTGCCACGCACGCGGCAATGGCCAGCTCATAGGACCCAACTCGTCGTGAGAGATCGCGCTTGACGCTCCGGCGGATCGCTGGCAGCGCCTTGGCGAACTCGACGAGCCGCTTGGCCTTGCGCTCCTCGCGCAGTCGGTCCCAGAGCGGGTGATAAATGTACTGAATGCGCCCGGCCTCGTCCCGCCCGATGGCCTGGATATGCGCCATGGGATCGGCCGCGATACGCACGTCCTCCCAAGCCGGCGGGATCACCAGCCGCTGAATGCGCGTGCGCACCTGCGGATCCCGAACGATG
>DASVDU010000176.1:0-9436 GCA_036380915.1 Hyphomicrobiaceae bacterium
GCGATCGCTCCATTGTGATAGTGCCCGATGAGGGCGCCCATCTCCACCACGCCCCGGTCGCCAAGCAGATTGCGGGCCTGGGCCAGCGTCGCATCGCTAACGGTGTTTCGCTCGAGCATTTCAGTCGTGAAAGCGTAAGCCACGGCTTCGTCGGTTTTCGCGAAAGACGGGGCCCGACCGGCATCGATGCAGTCGATGACCTCCTGTGTTAGGCCGGCCTTCAGTGCCAACCCGACGTGGTTGTTCCACATGTAGCGGCAGTCGTAGTGTCGCGCTGTGACGAGGATCACCAGCTCGGAAACGCGGGCATCGAGCGTCGTCCCCCACCGCAGGAACTCTCCGAGCTTCTGAGCGCGTGAGGCAAGCTCAGGGCTGTGAAGCCAAACGTGCACCGGCCCGCGCACCTCTTTGCGGGGACCGCTTGCAACCTCGTCGGCCACGCGCTGCTGTTCGGCATCGAGCTGCTTCAGGTCGGGAAGCGGGATGCGCGCGTTCGGCGCGGATTTCTCCACCATCAGGTCATCACTTTCAGGACAGCTCTTGCGCTGCAAGAAAATCTTCTAGCGAGAACAGCTTTGGATCATGTGCTGGCGTGCTGATCGGCGTGCCTTGGAAAGGTGTTGACTCATGCAGCCATTTCCTGGGGGGCGGAAGGTCCCAGGTGAAGCGATTGCCAGCGTGCCATTTGACCGGCCCATCGTCGAAGTCGATGAGCTGGATCGGTGGCGGCAGAATCTCAACCCTGTGTCCGTCCGGGTCACGGAAATAAACATAAAAGGCATGGCCCTGCCCATGTCGGCCGGGCCCGCGTTCGAAATTCCGCGCGAAACCGGTGCCGCCTGCGGTATCGAGCGCACGGAACAGGCAATTGGCATCCGAGACGATATAGCCGAAATGGTGCATCGTCGGTCCAGGGCGCGTCAGAAAGACGAGGTCGTGGGGATTGTTCTTGCGGTAGAGGAACAGACCTAGTGGCTCCTCGTCCTCCGGGCGATCGACGAAGTAGTCAGAGATGCGGAAGCCGAGATCCGTGTAGAAGCGGCCAGCGCCCGCGACGTCCGGCATCAGACATTGCACGTGATCATAGCGAAGCGCCGCCGCGCCGCGATGAAGATGCGGTTTGTCGTGCAGCCGTGGCTGGGTCGGCATGCTGGCGCAGAGCTCAATCGGGATGCCGGCAGGATCACGCAGCTCGAGCGTTCTTCCCTGGAAGTCCGGCTTGGTCCAGCGGGCCTCGATGCCTTTCTGCTCGAAATAGGACTTGGCCGCGTCCAGGTCCTCGTCCCGGAATACACGGAAACCAATAGCCTCACAGACGGGGGCGTCGTTGGTCGATTTCAGGACCAAGCTGTGGTGACACGTTTCCTCGACACCGCGAAGATAGGCGATATTGGTGTCCTCATCCGTGACCAGCAGGCCGATAACCTCGGTGTAGAATTCGCGCGTGCGCGGCAGGTCGCGCACCGTGAGCCGGATATGGCTGGCCCGGGTGATATTGAAGGGGGGAGAGAAATTGGTCTCGGGTACGGGCATACTTCAATGCACTCCGAAAGTGCGCCGATGGTGCGAATTTAGGCCGTTAGGCAGCTTTGCTGCCAGCGCTGTCATGGCGCTGACCAATGGCCGCCTCCAGACGCGCCTCATAGTCCTGGAACACCGCTTGATGGCGGTGACGCGGACGCGGAAGGTCGATCGTGAGCTCCAGCGAGATGTTTGCGGGCCGCCCGCTCATCACCAGAACGCGATCGGAAAGATAAATGGCTTCGCGAATATCGTGGGTAATGAAGAGGATCGTATTGCGGGTGGTGTTCCAGATATCACTCAGACCGTTTTGCATCGACTCACGAGTCTGTGCGTCGAGGGCGCCGAAGGGCTCGTCCATGAGCAGCGCTGATGGCTCGATCGCAAGCGCCCGGGCAAGCCCGACCCGCTGGCGCATGCCACCTGAAAGGCGGTGAGGATGATAGTCCTCGAAACCCGAAAGCCCGACGAGGTCTACGTACTTCCGGGCGAGCCGGATCTTCTCCTCCTTGGGCAGGCCTTTGGAATTCAGTCCGAAGGCGACGTTTCCCATAACTGTCAGCCAAGGGAAAAGCGCAAATTCCTGGAAGACGATCCCGCGGTCCAGCCCCGGGCCTTTCACTTGGTTCCCGTCCACATAGACAGCACCGCCCGTGGGCTCGGATAGGCCTCCCGCAATGCTCAGCAGGGTAGACTTCCCGCAGCCCGACGAGCCGATAATGCTGACGAATTCACCGTCGCGGACCGTGAAGGAAATGTCCTCGAAGACACGAAGATAGCGCGTGCGGTTCCAGCCGTCCCGGCGGGCGTAGGTCTTGCTGAGGTGTTCGACCCGAAGCTCTCCCATTCAATTGGCCTCCCTCATCGTCCCCCAACGCTCCACTGTGGCCACTTCCAATCCACGCAGGAACACGCGCTCCATAATGAGACCTATGATGCCAACGACCAGCAGACCTGCATAGACGACGTCGGAGTTGAAGAATTCCCTTCCCCAATAGATGCGATAGCCAAGTCCGGCCGTTACGGAGACCAGCATTTCGGCGATGATCAAAATTCGCCAGCACCGCGAAAACGCGAGCCGGTAACCGGCGATCATGGAAGGAAGTGCCGCCGGTATCAGGACGCGCCAGAAGAGCGACGGTCCAGTGGCGCCAAAGGCTTTGCCCGCACGGATCAAGCTGCCGTCGACCGTACGCACACCCGTCCACGTATTCAGGATTACGGTAAGCGCCACTTCGTAGATGAGGATGCTCGTGATGGCGAACTCGGTGAGGCCGAACCAGATCATCGACAAGGGGAATAGGGCGGTTCCCGGAATGGCGAGAAGGAAGTTCAGCGGCGGCGCAAGTATCCGTTCCCAAATCCGGTAATACCCCATGAGGACGCCGATGAGCGTGCCGACAAGAGAGCCCAAAACGATGCTTTGGATGAGCCGGCTGAAGGAGGCCCATATGTCGAGCCATAGAGTCCCCTGCGCTGCCATCCTGACGAGCGCCGAAAAAATGGCGCTTGCCGGCGGAAACAATGCGGCAGGCATTCCGCTGAGCCGCGCCACCAACTCCCAGAGGACCAGGAGCACAATGATCGGGATTGCAAGAAATGCGAGGTTCTTGAGCCCGCCGATGAGCCCGCCGCCGGTCCGCACTTCCTCCGCCGAAAGGACTGGGGCCAATCGGCGATCGGAATCCAGGGCTGCCATCTCGGACC
The DNA here is from genome assembly GCA_036380915.1 of Hyphomicrobiaceae bacterium. Taxonomy (GTDB): domain Bacteria; phylum Pseudomonadota; class Alphaproteobacteria; order Rhizobiales; family Hyphomicrobiaceae; genus ZC4RG25. Next base: position 3,229 of record DASVDU010000176.1, read on the forward strand.
TCGCAGAATCTGCTATTTGATTGCCGCCTCGGCAGCGTCGGCAAAGCTCGGCTCGAGGACGTCTTTCAAATCTGGAGCAGATGAAATCTTACCAGTCTTGCGGAGGAAGTCACGCGTCCGCGACAGCTCCTTTTCATCGCTCGCGATGAAATTCACACCCGTGAATTTGTCGACCTCGAACATCATCGTCTTGATGATATCGTCCTCGAGTGCCGACCCTGTCTCTCTGACCGTCTTCGAGAAAATGCGGAAAGCTCCGTCGGGGTTGGCGCGGATCCATTTGTGAGCCTTCGCATAGGCGTTGACGAAGTGCTGCACAGTGTCCCGGTTCTCCGCGATGTAGTTCTTATCCGCCACGAGCAGCAGTGGATAGGTGATTTCAGCCATCTCCTGGAACTGCTTGGCGCTGATGATCTCCTTGCCGTTTCCGGCCTGAACGATGCGCTGCATCATCGGATCCCAGCCGAGAACGGCATCGAAAGCGCCCCCGGATGCCATCGCCGTCGGCATATCGGTTACGCGGACATTGGAAATCTGAAAATCACTTTCGCTGAGAGCCTGCTGCTCGAGGAGTATCAGAAATACCCCGTGAACGCCGGTTCCGACCTGGATGCCGATCCGCTTGCCCTTCAAGTCGGCCAAAGACTTCACTTCGCCGAGAGAGGGTACGCCCACCATTTTGCCTGTGAACCCGCGCGAGGCGGCACCGAGGGCGACCAGAGGAATGCCCTTGTCAATGGCGGAAAAGAGCACGACATCGGAGACCTCGGCGAACTGCATCGACCCGGCGACGATGGCCTCGACTGCGAGAACGCCCCTGACTACAGGCTTGATTTCGACATCGAGTCCTTCCTCCTTGAAGTAGCCCTGTTCCGCAGCGACAAGGGAGGTGACTTGATTGACGCCGCTGGCCATGCCCACGGTCACTTTGGTCTGTGCCGAGGAAAGATGCGGCAGGACCAGCAGCCCGCTGAGGGCCAGCGCCAGAATGGCCAATCTCTTCATGTGGCTTCCTCCCGGTGAGCTTGGTTGTCTGATGCCCGCCTGCAGACGGACCGCTCCTATTCTGCAGGAACCATAGGACAAGCGCCAACCTCGGTCAAGAAATTGACGATATTACAGTCATTATTGACGAACTCGAAAAATATCGATATTCAGATCGAATATGCGCGCCTTTGGCAGGCGTCGAATTCGAGGGTAAAATGCGCTACGTGGCATTCGAAGAGGGCGGCAGAGCCAGACTGGGGGCCGTCGTGGGGCATGAGATTATCGATCTCAGCCCCCTTACTGGAGCGGCGGTTTCCGTCCGTGCCATTGTCGAAAGCGCAGATCTGCAGTCGAAAGCTGCTAAGCACGCCAGCAATACTACGGCATCGCGTCTGCCGCTAAAGAGTTGCCGGCTGCTTTCCCCACTTCCCGATCCGGGAAAATTCATCTGTCTCGGCCTCAATTATGCGGATCATGCGAAGGAAGGCGGTCACAGCGTGCCCGACTATCCGTCCTTGTTTTTGAGAGCGACGACCTCGCTCATCGGTCCGCAGGATCCCATCGTCGCGCCGCGATGCTCGGAGCGCCTCGATTACGAGGCCGAGCTCGTGATCGTCATCGGCAAGCGCTGTCGGCACGTGACGGAGCAGGCCGCGCTCGACGTCATCTTCGGATACACGGCTTTCAACGACGGCAGCGTACGCGATTACCAGCGACGAACGACGCAGTGGACGGCCGGCAAGAATTTCGACGGAACCGGCGCACTGGGGCCCTGGATCGTTACCGCCGACGAAATGCCGCCCGGAGCTGCGGGCCTCAATATTCGCTCTCGGCTCAACGGCAATGTCATGCAGAGCTCAAATACCGATCGGATGATCTTCAGTGTGCCGCGTACGATCGCGATCCTGTCGGAGATCATGACGCTGGAGCCGGGCGACCTCATTGCCACCGGGACGCCTGAGGGCGTCGGGCATGCGCGTACACCGCCGGTCTGGATGCGGCCGGGGGACGAGATCTCGGTGGAGATCGATGGCATCGGCGTTCTGACCAACCGCGTCGTTGCCGAGGCCGAGGATTCCACCATCGCCGCATAAGGCAGAGGATGATCCGCGCGGAACTCAACGGTGAACCGGGGCGGTCGCAGACCAGCCTCATATACGATCGGCTTCGCGACGACATCGTGCAGGGCAGATTTGCGCCCGGCTCCAAGCTCAAGATCGAGGAGCTGAAGGCGCGCTACGATGGCGGCGCCACCCCGATCCGGGAAGCGCTCAGCCTGCTGGCGGCAGATGGCCTTGTCGAGCGGCTGGAGCAGAGGGGATTTCGCGTTGCCGAGGCCAGCGCGCGCGAGTTCGAGGAGCTGCTCGCGATCCGCTGCTGGGCCGAGGAGCGCGCTCTCAGGCTTTCGATCAAGCATGGCGGCAATGATTGGGAGGAGGGCATCGTCCTTGCCCGGTATCGCCTCGCGCACTCCAAGCGCGTGCCGCTGGAGGTCAGCCATTCCACGCATGCCGATTGGGAAAGGAACCATAAGAAATTCCACATGAGCCTGGTATCTGCCTGCGGCTCGACGACATTGCTGCGGCTTTGCAGCCAGCTTTACGACGAGAATTGTCGCTATCGCTACATCGCGCGGCTGAGCGACCACGAGCGGCCTGACGTCTATGGGGAGCATGAGGAAATCGCCGAGGCCGTTCTGGCGCGCAATGCGGATCTCGCAGTCAAACTGATCATTGCCCACTACACGCGTACGGGAGATCTGCTGCGGAAAAGCCTTCCGGCCTACCTGAAAGGATCGGTCATTAAGTCGGCCTCGGAGTCGCGCGACTCCTATGGCCCGCAGGCCAACATCTTGAGCGCGGACGGAACGCGCAAACGTAGCAGACCGAAGTTGATCCGTGTGACCCCCAAACCGCGCAACCGAAGAGCAGCCAGGGAGTGATCGGTGCAGAAGCTCATACCCACGACCGTCGTCGGAAGCTATCCGCAGCCGGACTGGCTGGTTGATCGAGAAAAGCTCAAGTCTCAGTCGGTGCCAAGGGTGCGCGTGACCGACATTTGGCGCATAGAGGAGCGCTGGCTCGAGGCGGCTCAGGACGACGCGACCGTGCTTGCCATCCGAGACATGGAACGCGCTGGCATCGACATCATCACCGATGGGGAGATCCGCCGCGAAAGCTATTCCAACCGCTTCGTCACCGAGCTCGAGGGCGTCGACAGCAGAAATCCGGCCATCGTGACGCTGCCCACGGGCCGCCAGGGAGCGTTGCCGCGTATCGTATCGAAAATTCGGCGGACGCATGCAGTGGAGGTTCGCGACGTCGAATTCCTGCGTCGCAACACCGATCGGATGATCAAGATCACCTTGCCCGGCCCGTTCACCATGTCGCGGCAGTGCCACAATGAGTTTTACAAAGATCCGGACGAAATGGTTATGGATTTCGCGGCGGCGTTGAATGCCGAGGCGAAGGAACTGGAGAAGGCGGGGGCGGACGTTATTCAGCTTGACGAGCCGTGGCTGCGCCAGGACCCCGAAGCAGCCAAACGCGTTGCGGTGCCAGCCATCAATGCTGCACTGGAGGGATTGTCGGCCACGACCGCTGTCCATCTGTGCTTCGGCTACGCCCATCTCGTATCGGGCAAACCAGGCGGCTACGCGTTTTTAGCGGAGCTTGCCGACACCATTGCGGACCAGATCTCGATCGAGGCGGCCCAACCGAAAGTCGACCTCGGTGTGCTCGAGGACCTTTCGGGCAAGTCGATCATGCTGGGCGTGATCGATCTCGGTGATCCCGAGATAGAGACGCCGGAGAAAATAGCCGAACGACTGCGCGCCGGTCTGAAGCACCTGCCATCTGAACGCCTGATTGCAGCTCCCGATTGCGGGATGAAGTACCTTTCACGAGATGTCGCGTTCGGCAAGCTCAAGGCGATGGTGGACGGGGCGGCGATCGTGCGCGCGGAGCTTCAGGGTGCCGCATGAAGCGATCGAAAGCAATCGACGAGTCGAGCCAGCCAGCGTTTGTCGTGAAGTGAGTTTCGGTGAAGCGCTTAACCTATACCTTCGATAACGGCCCATGGCCGGGAGCTACGGACCGGCTTCTCGATTTCCTCAAAAGCCGCAACATACGCGCCACCTTCTTCGTCGTGGGCGAGCGGCTGAATGACCCGGCGGCCCGGCGTCTCGCCGAGCGTGCCCGTGCCGAGGGCCACTGGATCGGAAACCACACTCTGAGCCACGGCGACCCCTTGGGCTTTAGCGGCGGACTCGAGCGTGTCAGGAAGGAAATAGGAGAAGCCGAAAAACTTCTCGGCCCTCTCTCGCACCCGCGCAAGTTTTTTAGACCGAACGGGAAAGGAGCATTGGGTCCGCATCTCCTGAGCCCGGAGGCAGTCGAATACCTCACTGAGCATCGCTACACCGTCGTCACCTGGAATAACGTGCCGCGAGACTGGGATGAAACGCGGGCGGGATGGGCTGATCGAGCCGAGGCGACACTTGAGGCTCAGGACTGGTCGGTGCTCGTGCTGCACGACCGGTTTATCGCGCCGATGATGGACTCTCTGGAACGCTTTCATGATCGGCTCCTCGCACGTTCGGTGGCGATCGTGCAGGATTTCCCGAAAGCGTGTGTCCCGATTCGCGATGGCAGATTAGAAGGCGATATCTCCGGGCTTGTAACGCAGGATCCACCTTGAGGAGTTCTGCCGGATGAAGGTTCTGGGCATTTCAGGAAGCCTGCGGGAGCGCTCCTTCAACACCGCGCTCCTGCGAGCCACCCAGGAGCTTGCGCCGCCCGACATGCAGATCGAAATCTTCGACCTTGCACCGATCCCGATTTACAACGACGACGTTCGCCTCGCAGGCTATCCGCCCGAGGTTTCAAAGTTTCGAGATGCTATCCGGGCGGCAGATGGCGTCATCATCGCCTCGCCCGAATACAACCGCTCCATTCCTGGCGTCCTGAAAAACGCCATCGATTGGGCCTCGCGCCCTCCCGATCAGCCCTTTGCATGCAAGCCGATGGCCTTCATGGGCGTAAGCAACGGTGCGCTCGGGGCAGCCTTCGCCAACCACCACCTTCGTCAGATCTTCGTCTACATGGACGCCCGGATGGTCAACGGGCCGGAAGTGATGATAGGAGACGCGCGGAGCAAATTCGACGCGTCGCTCAACCTGGTGCACGAGCCGACCCGGAAGTTCGTCAGCGATCACCTGAAGAAACTTGCCGCGTTGATCAGGATGACGAAGGGCACCGTACGGCCAATGCCGTTGTAGTGAATGCCTTTCGGGGTCGACCCCTCGAGCTTGATGTCGAGCTAGAGCATCTCCGATTTAGGCAAAAGCACGCCAAGTCGAGCTCGCGCCCAATCTCCCTTTTCCCGGCGCCAGCATGATGATGCGGGGCTGTGCAGAAGGCTTGCCAAGTCTCCGACAGGCGCGTTATAGGCACCTTGGTTGCCGACGACCATTTCCTGTTGAGGCAACCCACCCGACTCGATTGGCCTAACCTGGAATACCTCCTCGGGTGGGTACCGCACACCGCCACCTCCCGAACCCTCCCAGCCAGAGGATGATTTTAGGTCCCACAACGCCGATTTCGACGCCCGGCAAATCGGAAATGCCAATTTGCGTTACAGGTCGTGCTACTCTGTGCCAGGATTGACTTGGGTCTACGGCGAGTCGCGCACGCTTGCTTCTGTGATATCGGCACCAATGACTACGACGATCAATACCGTGTATGTCGGGACGCTGGCCCCGCTCGGGCCCGATTGCGTGCCGAGCGGGATATTCAAGCGACCCGCTAAAGGACCCTGGCACATTATGCGAACGGGAATCGTCGGCGACCAGCAGGGCGATGCGCGCCATCACGGCGGCCCCGAGAAAGCGGTGCATCACTACCCTTATGAACACCATGCCGCCTGAATCGAGGAGGATCCGGGCATCGCCGACTTTCTCTCCTCCCCTCCTGCATTCGGGGAGAACCTGTCAACTTTGGGCATCACCGAGGAGACCGTCCACATCGGTGACATCTATCAGGTCGGCGGGGTCATCCTGCAGGTCAGCCAGGGTCGCCAGCCGTGCTGGAAGTTGAATGCTCGGTTCAATCGCCCCGATATGGCTTGGCGTGTGCAAATGACAGGTCGAACGGGCTGGTACTACCGGGTCTTGCGCGAAGGCTGGATCGAAACGGGTGACGAATTTGTACTTGTGGAGCGT
>DASVDU010000177.1:0-3267 GCA_036380915.1 Hyphomicrobiaceae bacterium
CTATGATGCCTATCGCAAGGCTATCCTCGGAGACGAGTCCTCGCGCACGCTCCACCAGTTCGTCAACAAGCGCGTTCGCGTTTGCCGACCTCGCGGCAACGCACAACGCCGTTGGCTTTTCCGCCTTGAGCCTCGCACCGAGAACGGGGTGAGCACGGTCGCGGGCGTCATCCCTGAACACATCCGTTCGATCTTCCGGCGGCGTAGCTGATAACACTACCGTGTGAAACGGTGACCAAATAGGTGCATCGGCCCACTGGCGATAGCTGGCAACCGCCTGCAACGTCTCCAAAAAGGGGCGCGCGCAATGGGCTTCGTCGAGAAGGATGAGACTATCGTTGCAGGCGAGGCCAGCATGGATCGACCAAGTACGCGACGAGCGTCCGTAGCCCCGAAAGAGAAGGCGGGATCCGATCTGATCTACGGTACTCGAGATGACGGTCGGCTGAATGGGCGTGCGTGCCCAGGCATCATCACGGTAAACCCCGCCTCGGAGGTGGAAGCACGCCAGAGGCTCGTCGCCGCCAGCAAGTATCCGCAGTCGATCCGCGACCTCTTTAACTATTCCACGCTTTGCTGATCGCAGTTTCATCGCCAGCATCGTCGCGCGCCGATGGGCCTCATCCACGATGATACGTCGGTCCACCACGAAAAAGATTCGCCGTGGAGCTGTGCGCTCGCTGCTGGCGCGGTTCGCGTGGCAGGCAAGCGCGAAAACGGCAATGTCGATACAGGCCGTCTTGCCTGCGGCAGTAGGGAGGGCGATGGCGGCCGGCCAAGCCGCGGTTCTGCGCTCGATTACGCGCTTGGCGAGCCTTGATTGCCAAGGAAAGGGCTCCGCTTCATAGAGCACCCCGAAGAACTCATCAAAATGGTCTGCCGTGAGGTCAGGCATCGGCAACCCCTCCCTGCGCCAGCGGTCGACACAGGCCGTACCCACGGAACCGTCCCGCGCCTACGATCACCGGCCCCAATATAGGCTCCATGAAAGTTATGATGGCGTGCATATGGTGTAGCCTCCCACCGTCCAGCTTCCGTTTCATTGGCGGAAAGTCTCCGCTCCGCGGGACGCCAATGTGTGCAGACACCGGGTTGAGAATCACGTCCTCGGGGCGCGGGAGCCCGATACGCTCGCACCCGGTCTTTATCATCTCTGCCGCCTGCTCCCAGCGGTTCTTGCCATCGAAGTGACGATCGAAAACCACGGGCGTTACGCTTGCCCAACGCTTTGCCGGTCCAACCCAACCATCGGGCTGAAGCGTCATTGGCGGCGCTTCCCGCTGTTCCAGCGCGAGAGCGCACTCGAGCCATTCGCCGCCAAATAGCCGCAGCGCCTTTGGCAGGCCGTAATCATCGAAACCAATCACGCTGCCAAGCACCCGTTCTGCTTCGCCCCCGTCCACGCCTCGCGGAATCGCCATGGCCATGCCGAGCAGCCGGCCGTCGGCATGCTCGTGGCCCACAAACGGCAACGGTAGTAACGCAAGATGCGGCGCACGCGTCGGTTTACCATCGGCACCATGTCCACTTACCCATTCCGGAATCGGCTCCGGACACCTGCTGAGCACCGTTCCTCGGAATGCTTCAGTAATCTTGAGCGTCGCCTGCAGATCGAAGCGTCGGCCCTCCAGAGCAAAAACAACCAGCCGCGGGTCGAACACGGTATGCGGCAAGGCCGGACGCCGCTCCGGCTCGGGTCGGCCGTAGCCTTGCCATAGGCCGGGCTCGGGTCGGAGACTGATTGGAGCGCCGGCCGGAAAGCGTCGTTTCAATTCGGCCTGCAACATTTTCTTTTCCTTTCCGCTCGCACGGTCAACTCGCCGTTCGATATCGGCGTACGCTTTCACGGCTTCCCTATTGAAGCGATGCTCGAGATACTTGAGCCGCCCTATACCGGTGATACGGAGACGAAATTTAGCAAGCTTCGTACTCACCACGAGGTTCGGTGTAGGGGGGGAGCTTTCCAGCCACATCTGGACAAATGACGCCGAGTGGCCAATCGATATCACTTTGCGGGACAAGGATGCAATCGAATCTCGGAGTTCCGGAGGCAGATCGTCGTTCCAAACCAAGTGCACCACGGGATCGTGCGGAATAGCGACTGGAAACGACCGCGCCTGTCGAGTGCGGAACTCCGGAATTACCGCGAGACCGGCGTCCTTTAGTGCACCCACTGTTGCCCGGCCAGGTCTCGATCTGCCGACCTTCTCGTCGTTAACCGGGACGTAGCTCGTGACGACAGTCCGATATTCAGCGTCTGATACTGCGATGGCCGGAGGACCAAGCGTTTCGAGCCACTCGAGCGCTGCTCGTTCCTCCACGCTACCATCGGTTTCGAAGTGGGCCGCGGCCAGCGCCATGAATATGCGATCGGGGTGTGGCGGCCACTCGGCCTGTTCCTTCTTCGCACCGTCGGCCGCCGCCATCGCCCATCCATTGAGGTAGCGGATACCAAGCGCGAACATTACTCCTCCTCAGCAAGGGCCTGGCTGACCTGCAGCTCCTGGCTGCGCCGTACCAGCGCGAGCAAGCTATCGGACGGCTTGAGCTCAAGTGGCTCTTCCATCCACGGCAATCCCGCTTTTTTTGCTTCCTCGACGGCCTGGCGAAAAATTTCTATTGCGGTACTCGGCGAGAGCGCGTAGCGCTTCGGTGTTTCGCCTGGCTCACCGAGCAACTCCCACTCTATCGGTCCCGTGGGTATCAGCAGGCAGCGGGAACGCAGGTCGGTGTCTACCCGCGCCAGAGCCGCCGCGCAGAGCCCGAGCGCTGCAAGTACGGTGCGGGCTGTAGTATCGGTCTTCTCTTCCGAACTTGTTTCACCGTTCAATGGAAAACGTAGCCGGCGCAAAGCGGGTAGCGAGATCACCGTCGTTTGTATTGCCTTCCCAATCGTAAATCCCCCTGCTGTAATAGACGGTGCCACGTTGCCGTGATTCACCTCGGAAGGTCTCCCGTCTTTGCCCACTTTAGCGGGCTTGCCTTTGACCTTTCTGGCAGCACTTTCGTCAAGCGTCCAATCGCCTTCCGGCGTGGCGTATATCGGTCCCGCCTGGAGCATGATCTGCAATGGGTCGATCCGACTTGACGTCCTGACACCCGCCTCGGCATGAAGCCCGACGATTTCCGAAACCATCGCCCGCTGGAACTTTGCGCCAAGCCCGCCGCGCGGGCCCGTCGAGTCCCACATGCCGAACACGAGCGCTGTTGGACATAGCTCGAAAAGCGGGCGCGCGTTGCGGATATCTACGTAATCGAGCGCTTTGC
>DASVDU010000178.1:0-47415 GCA_036380915.1 Hyphomicrobiaceae bacterium
AGAAGAGTTGCACGTCGGCCTCAAGGAAGCGATTGACGCGGCCGGTGTCGATCTGGTCTTTGCATGCGGCCCGAACATGGGCCGGCTGTTCGCCACTCTGGAGCCGGGTCGGCAAGCGGCCTGGACCGAGACGTCCGAAGGGCTTGCCACACCTCTGCTGGGGGCGGTCCGGGCAGGTGACGCGGTCATGATCAAGGGATCTTTGGGCAGCCGCATGGCTCCCCTCGCCGAGGCTCTGAAAAACCGGTTCGCAACTTGAGATTGCCGGCCAGGACTGGGGAAGCCAAACCCTGCTGAATGCCGCCGGTCGGAGTGCGTGAAGGATAAATGCATGCTCTACGAGCTCGTTAATTTCAGCGACTACATCAACGCACTCAACGTCTTCCGTTACATCACCTTCAGGACCGGCGGCGCCATCATGACGGCGCTGCTCTTCGTCTTTCTCTTCGGCCCCATCATCATCGACCTGCTGCGGCTGAAGCAGGGGCGCGGCCAGCCGATCCGTGATGACGGCCCGCAGTCGCATCTCGCCAAGCGCGGCACCCCGACGATGGGCGGCCTCATGATCCTCTCGGGCTTCACCGTCGCGACCCTGCTGTGGGCCAACCTGTCCAATCCTTACGTCTGGGTCGTGCTCGGGGTGACGCTCGCTTTTGGCGCGATCGGCTTCTGCGACGACTACATGAAGGTGACGAAAAGCACCGTTGCCGGTTTTTCGGGCCGCCTGCGCTTCGCGATCGAGCTTGGCATTGCGGGCATAGCTACGGGCGCGCTCATGTGGCTGTCCGTCCCGGAGCTGACGTCGGCTCTCACTGTCCCCTTCTTCAAGAACATCGTCTTCGACCTCGGCCCGTTCTTCATTCTTCTCGGCGTGATCGTGATCGCCGGCGCCGGCAACGCCGTGAACCTGACGGACGGCCTCGACGGCCTCGCCATCGTCCCCGTGATGATCGCCGCCGCCACGTTCGGGCTGATCGCCTACCTCTCCGGCAACATCAATTTTGCGCGCTATCTCCAGATCCACTACGTGCCGGGGACAGGCGAGCTCGCCATCCTCTGCGGCGCACTGATCGGGGCAGGACTCGGGTTCCTCTGGTTCAACGCGCCGCCGGCGATGATCTTCATGGGAGATACCGGCTCGCTGGCGCTCGGCGGCGCGCTCGGCACCATCGCGGTGGCCACAAAGCACGAGTTCGTGCTCGCCATCGTCGGCGGCCTGTTCGTGATCGAGACGCTGTCCGTCATCATCCAGGTGGTCTCGTTCAAGCTGACGGGCAAACGTGTTTTCCGGATGGCCCCGCTCCACCATCATTTTGAACAAAAGGGCTGGAAGGAAAGCACCGTGGTGGTCCGCTTCTGGATCATCTCCGTGGTGCTGGCCCTGATCGGCCTCGCCACGCTCAAGTTGCGCTGAGGCGGCTCCAACGCACTACGGCGCGAAATCCGGTAGAATCGCGGGCATGATTCGCGTCACCACATTCGCCGGCAAAACGGTTGCCCTGGTCGGCCTCGGCGCATCGGGCCGGGCGACTGCGAACGCGCTGCTGGCGGGCGGCGCCGAGGTCGCGGCGTGGGACGACAATGCGGAGGCACGCACCGCGGCCAGCCAAGCAGGCATTCCGGTTGCGGACCTCTCCGCAATGGATTGGAGGGGCTTCGCAGCCCTTGTCCTCGCCCCCGGCATCCCGTTGACGCACCCGGAGCCCCACTGGGCTGTTGCAAGGGCCCGTGCGGCTGGCGTCGAGATCATCGGCGACATCGAGCTGTTCTGTCGTGAGCGCGCCTCGCGCTCTCCGGACGCGCCGTTCGTGGCCATCACCGGCACGAACGGAAAGTCGACCACGACGGCGCTGCTGGCCCACCTCCTGCGTGCAGCCGGTCGCGACGTCGCCATGGGCGGCAACATCGGCACGCCGATCCTAGCGTTGCCCGAGCCTGCCTCCGGCCGCGTGCACGTCATCGAGATGTCGTCCTTTCAGATCGACCTGACGCCATCGCTGGCCCCGACGGTCGGCGTCCTGCTCAATTTGACGCCCGATCACCTCGACCGGCACGGCACGATGGAGCATTACGCGGCCATCAAGGAACGGCTGGTGACGGCGTCGTGCCATCCGATCATCGGCGTGGACGACGACTATTGCCAGCGCATCGCCGATCGGTTGCGCACCGCCCGGAACGGCGATTTGGACGCGCTCTCTGTCCTTCGGCCCCTCCCCGGCGGGTGGTTCGCGGACGGCTCACGCCTCCACTCAGATGCGGACTGGGCCGGCATCAGCGCGGTCTTCGCCGATCTCAATGGCATCGGGACGCTTCGCGGCCGCCACAACGCCCAGAACGCGCTGGCGGCCTGCATCGCGGCTCTGCGCCTCGGCGTCCTGCCCGACCAGCTCCAGCCGGCGCTTGCCACCTTTCCCGGCCTGCCGCACCGGATGGAGGAGGTCGGGCGCGCCGGCCGTGTCCTCTTCATCAACGACTCCAAGGCGACCAATGCCGACTCGACCGAGAAGGCGCTGGCTGCCTTCCCGCGAGACATCTACTGGATCGTGGGCGGCCGGCCCAAGGAGGGCGGGATCGAGCCGCTAAGGCCGTACTTCCCCCGGATCGCCAAGGCTTACCTGATCGGTGAGTCGACCGAATCATTTGCCGCGACGCTCGGCGCTGGCGTCCCCTTCGAGCGTTCCGGAACCCTCGACATTGCCGTCCGGACTGCGGCGCGCGAAGCGGCGCAGAGCGCGGGTGCCGAGCCTGTGGTGCTGCTGTCGCCCGCCTGCGCCTCGTACGACCAGTTCAAGAATTTTGAACAGCGCGGCAACGTCTTTCGCGAATTGGTGGCCGCGTTGCCCGGCGTAACCGTGCCGGGGCGGCCATGAAGATTTCGCGGACAGACCGCAGCCTTGTTGCCGAATGGTGGTTCACGGTCGACCGTGTGCTGCTCACGGCCATCCTGATTCTGGCCGGGAGCGGCCTCGTGCTGTCGCTCGCGGCGAGCCCCGCCGTGGCCCTCAAGAAGGGGTTTTCCGCATTCCACTTCGTCGAGCGCCATGCAGCGTTCGCTGGCCTCGGCGTGCTCATCATGCTGGCCGTCTCGATGACGCAGCCACGACTCATCCGGAGACTGGCGCTGATCCTGTTCGTCGGCGGAATCGTGCTGATGGTCGGCGTTCTGGCGTTCGGCGAAGAGATCAACGGGGCGCGCCGCTGGCTGCGCCTTGCAGGCTTTTCGCTCCAGCCTTCGGAATTCGCGAAGCCCGCGTTCATCGTTCTGACTGCCTGGGCATTCGGGGAGGCGCAGAAGCAGGTCGATATGCCGGCACGGAGCATCGCCATTGCGCTTCTCGCCGTATTCGACCTCCTTCTGCTCCGCCAACCGGACCTCGGCCAGACGTTCCTCGTCAGCGCGATCTGGGCGACGCTGTTCGTGCTGTCCGGCCAGCCGATCATCTGGGCAGGTATCTTCGGTGTCGCCGGAGTCGTCGGACTGACAGGCGCTTACTTCACCTTCGATTACGTGCGCCTGCGCGTCGACCGCTTCCTGAGCCCCGGTGGTGACGAATACTCGCAGACCGCTCGCGCGCTGCAGTCGTTCGTCGAAGGCGGCTTCTTCGGGCGCGGCCCCGGTGAGGGGTCGATCAAGACCGCACTTCCAGACGCACACACGGATTTCATCTTTGCCGTCATCGCCGAGGAGTACGGCGCCATCGCCTGCCTCGCTCTGGTCGCCTTGATTGCGATCATCGTCTTGCGCGCCTACGTCCGCACATTCACGGAAACCGACCCTTTCACAAGGCTCGCCGTGGCGGGGCTCTCGTTGCTGTTCGGACTTCAGGCCGCGATCAATATGGCCGTCAACGTTGGCCTGCTGCCGGCCAAGGGCATGACGCTGCCGTTCATATCGGCCGGCGGGTCCTCCCTGGTCTCGATGTTCCTGACCATGGGCATGATCCTCGGACTGACCCGGCGGCGCCCCGACGTGTTGCGCTTGAGAAGGCCGCATTCGGCGCTCAAGAATGAGGACAGCCTCGGCAGATTGGGATCCGCAGCGCAGTGAACGCCCCATCCGTCATACTCGCGGCCGGTGGAACCGGCGGTCATCTCTTCCCGGCGCTGGCGCTGGCGCAGGAGCTCGGCCGCCGCGCCATCGTCGTCGATCTCATGACGGACACGCGCGGAGACCGCTACGGCAGTGATTTTCCCGCGCGCCACATCTACCGTGTGCCATCGGCGACGATCGGCAAGGGACACGGCTTTCTCGACAAGGCAAAAACGGCGTTGACGCTCGGGCGCGGGATTCTCAGCGCCTACAGGCAGCTTGGCTCGATCAAGCCCGGCGCCGTGATCGGCTTCGGGGGTTATCCGAGCTTCCCGCCGCTGGTCGCGGCCTTTCTCAGGCACATTCCGACGGCCATTCACGAGCAGAACTCCGTGCTCGGGCGAGCCAACCGCATGCTGGCCAGCCGCGTCACGGCCATCGCCACCTCGTTTTCCGCGCTGCACCACCTCGACGCCGCCCTGGAAGCCAAGGTGCGGCTCACTGGAAATCCCGTTCGCGATGCGGTGATCGACCGGTCCTCGCGGGCCTATGCGCCGCCGGCATCCGATGGCACCTTCACGCTACTCGTTTTCGGCGGCAGCCAGGGGGCGAGGTTCTTCTCGGACACCGTGCCGGCGGCCATCGCCCTGCTAAAGCCCGAAACACGCCAGCGCCTCAGAATCGTCCAGCAATGCCGCGAAGAAGATCTCGGCCGCGTACGTCAAGCCTACGCGGCTCTCGAGGTCGACATGGAACTTGCGAGCTTCTTTCGCGATCTCCCGGAGAGGATGGCCGCAGCGCATCTGGTCATCGGGCGCGCCGGGGCATCCTCCGTAGCGGAACTGACCGTCATGGGTCGGCCCTCGATCCTGGTGCCGCTGCCACATGCGATCGACAATGACCAACTGCGGAACGCAACGCAGCTCGCAAAGAGCGGGGGAGCCATTTGTATCGAGCAGAAGGACCTGACGCCGGAGCTGCTGGCCCGCGAGGTCGAGCGGCTGTCTGCCAATCCGGAGGCACTGGCGGCGATGGCGGCGGCGGCCAAAGCGCAGGGCCGGCCGGACGCGGTCGTCCGTCTTGCCGATCTCATCGAGGAGCTCATGGGGCTGCGGCAGCCGCCGCGCCAGCCCGATGAGCGGGGCAAGCACTGAGGATTAGCCCATGGAAATACCCCGCGGTATCGGGACCATTCACATTCTCGGCATTGGCGGCATCGGCATGAGCGCGATCGCCGAAATTCTGCACGCCAAAGGCTTCAGCGTGCAGGGCAGCGATCAGAAGGAGAGCGCCAACGTCAAGCGGCTGCGGGGCCAGGGCATCCGCGTTTTCGTCGGCCATCAGGCAGAGAACCTGGCCGACGCGAAATACGTCGTCATCTCGAGCGCGGTGAAGGACGGGAACCCGGAGCTCGAAGCCGCGCGCGCCAGGGGTTTGCCGATAATCCGTCGCGCGGAGATGCTGGCCGAGCTGATGCGGCTCTACGCAACCGTTTCGGTGACCGGCACACACGGAAAGACGACGACCACCTCGCTCGTCGCACACATCTTCAAGGAGGCGGGGCTGGACCCGACCGTCATCACGGGCGGCATCATCAACGACTGGGGCTCGAACGCAAGGCTTGGAGCGAGCCCTTGGATGATCGTCGAGGCCGATGAATCGGACGGTACCTTCGTCAAGATTCCGACCCAGATCGGCGTGGTCACGAATATCGACCCGGAGCATCTCGACTATTTCAAGACGGTCGAGAACATGCACCGCGAGTTCGAGGCGTTCTATCGCAACATCCCATTTTACGGGCTTATGGTGACCTGCACGGACCATCCCGTCGTGCGGGACATGGTGGACCGGCTCCATCTGCGCCAGGATGGGCGCCGGCTGGTCACCTACGGCACGCAAGCCGATGCGGACATGGTGCTGAGCGAGGTGCGGTTCGACGGCCTCGACACCATTTTCGATGCCGAGCTGCGGGAACGGGTGAGCGGCGGTGCCCGCAGCATTCGCGGATGGCGCGTTCCAGTGCCGGGCCAGCACAACGCGCTCAATGCCCTGGCGGCGATCGCGGTGGCCGCCGAAGCCGGCATTCCCGACGACGTCATCCGGCAGGCGCTCGCATCGTTCAGCGGCGTGAAGCGGCGGTTCCAGCTCACTGGCACCTGGAACGGCGTCTTCATCTTCGACGACTATGGCCATCACCCGGCCGAGATCTCAGCCGTCCTCAAGGCGGCCCGCGCGGGCGCCCGCGGGCGCGTGATCGCCGTCATCGAGCCGCACCGCTACACGCGGGTGCGCGACCTGTTCCAGGACTTCTGCGCGTCTCTCCAGGCGGCCGACAGCGTGATCGTGACACCGCTCTACTCGGCAGGAGAGGCACCGATCGACGGAATCGATCACGTCGCGCTCGCCGAGGGCATCCGCTGCACGGGGCACGCGTCCGTGTTTCCCGTCGACGACGAGCAGGACGTCGTGCCGGTTCTGCGCAGGATCGCTCAGCCGGGCGACATGGTGATCTGCCTCGGGGCTGGAAACTCCACCGAGCTTGCCCATGCACTTCCCGAGCTGCTCGGCGGTGAGGCCAGGCTCGCGGGGGCAGCATCATGAGCTTTCCCGATTTGACAGGGGACCTCACCGCGCGCATGCCGGATCTCAGGGGCCGGCTGGTTGCCAACTTCGATCTGTCGAGCATCACGTGGTTCCGCGTGGGCGGGCCGGCGCAGCTTCTTTTCACGCCCGCCGATGAAGCCGATCTCGCCTATTTCCTATCCCGCGCTCCTGCCGATCTGCCCGTGACTGTCATCGGCCTCGGCTCCAATCTGCTGGTCCGGGATGGCGGCGTGCCGGGCGTTGTCATTCGCCTCGGGCGCGGGTTCTCGGAGGTCAAGGTCGAGCCGGGTCATCGCCTCCGCGCCGGCACCGCCGTGCCGGATGTGAAGGTGGCCCGCGCGGCGGCTGACGCCGGCATTGCGGGCCTCGCATTCTATCGCGGCATCCCGGGCTCCATCGGCGGCGCGTTGCGGATGAACGGCGGCGCCCACGGCACGGAGACGAAGGACGTTCTCGTCGAGGCCCGCGCCGTCGACCGCAAGGGCAACATCCACGTCCTCTCGCTCGCTGACATGGGTTACAGCTACCGCCATTGCAGCGTGCCTGGGGACTGGATTTTTACGGAAGCCACCTATCAGGGCCGGCCGGGCAAGGCGGAGGACATCCTCAAGCAGATGGAAGAGGTTGCCCAATACCGCGAGGAGAACCAGCCGACGCGCGAGCGAACTGGCGGATCCACCTTCAAGAATCCGCCGGGTCACAGCGCCTGGAAGCTCATCGACGCGGCCGGCTGCCGCGGCCTGCGCATCGGCGGCGCGAAGGTTTCCGAGATGCACTGCAATTTCCTCATCAACGAGGGGCAGGCGACCGCGGAAGACATCGAGCGGCTGGGCGAGACCGTACGGGCAAGAGTCAAGGCGAATTCGGGCGTGACCCTTCAGTGGGAGATCGTCCGGCTGGGTCTGCCACTCGACGGCCGTCCGACTGGGGAGGCTTTGGCAGCGTGAATTGCGCTCTTCGAAAAAAAACGTCATCCCGGTGCTTGTCACCGGGATCCAATTTCCTGCTTGCTCCGGCATTCGCGGTGAGCTGGATCCCGGGCACAAGGCCCGGGATGACACGTTTCGTGTGCAGGCGAGCAGGGGCATTTGAGTCATGAGTGCAGATAGTGCGGGCCGCAAATACGAGCACGTCGCCGTTCTGATGGGCGGATGGTCGGCCGAGCGCGAGGTGAGCTTGAGCTCGGGCAACGCCTGCGCAGCAGCGCTCGAGGCAGCCGGATATCGCGTCACGAAAATCGATGTCGATCGCGATATCGCCCGCACCTTGAAGGAACTGGCACCAGACGTCTGCTTCAACGCCCTCCACGGACGCTGGGGCGAGGACGGCTGCATTCAGGGGTTGCTCGAAGTCTTGGGTATTCCCTACACCCACTCCGGCGTGCGCGCTTCCGCGCTCGCCATCAACAAGGAGCAGACGAAGCGGGTCGTCTCCGGCCTGGGCGTGCCGACGTCGGAGCATCGGATCGTCAGCCGGCGTGAGGCGGTACGCACGCACGCGATGGAGCCGCCTTACGTGGCCAAGCCCATCTGCGAGGGCTCCAGCGTCGGCGTGGTGATCGTGCGCGAAGGCGCCAACCGGCCGCCCGAGGCCATCGCCACCGTTCCGGCGATCGAAGACGAGATCATGATCGAGCGATTCATCGCCGGGCGCGAGCTGACCTGTGCGGTCATCGGCGGTCAGGCGACCGATATCATCGAGATCGTGCCGGCGGCGCGGCTGACGTTCTACGATTACGAGGCCAAATACGCTCCGGGCGGCTCGCGGCACATCCTGCCCGCCGACATTCCGCGCGACGTTTATGAAGCCGTTCAGCGCCACTCCGTGACAGTGCACAATGCGCTCGGCTGCCGGGGCGTTTCGCGCTCCGATTTCCGCTACGATCCGGCAACGGGCCAGCTCGCGTTTCTCGAAATCAACACCCAGCCCGGCATGACCGGCACCTCACTGGTGCCCGAGATGGCCGCTCACGCCGGCATGAGCTTTCAGCAGCTCGTCTCCTGGCTGGTCGAAGATGCTTCCTGCAACCGTTGATAGCTCAACGGGATAGCGGACACCGCTCAACTGAAAATTAACCTGTTCGCACGAACTTGGCGTGTGGAATGCCGGTTTGGGGGGACTGGCTCCATTCACGCATTCGTTGCGAACGGAGAGTCCGCGTGCACCGAACCGCACCAGCTGCGATGCCTTCGCGGGCCTCGAGCCGCCCCTCGGGGCCGATGAAGCTTTCTGCCGCTCCGATGCCGAAACGGCCGCGGCCGCGGCGGCAGAGCGCGGTTCGCCTGACGGCGTGGACGACCGCAATCGCGGGCGCTGCTCTGTTCATCGCGCTGACCCAGTGGGGAGCCAACGCACGGCAAGCGCGCCCGGTGGTGGAAGAGGCGGACCGGCTCGCCGAGCTCGCTGGCCTGGGCGTGCAGCAGGTCTATCTCACCGGCCACCGGATGACTTCGGACAGAGACATCTTCGACGCGCTCGACCTGACGCAGGCCCGGTCGCTGCTGCGCTTCGACAGCGTCGCCGCGCGCGAACGCATCGAGCGACTGCCGTGGATCAAAACTGCGGCCATCACGCGGATCTTTCCGGACAGCATCAGCATCGAGGTAGTGGAGCGGAAGGCATTCGCCGTCTGGGAAGAGTCCGGGAAGGATCTGCTGATCGACGCGACGGGCCGCGTCCTCGGCCTCGCCCCGCCCAGCATGCAAGCCGGCCTGCCGCGCTTCGTGGGCAGAGGTGCCAACGAGAAAGCGGCCGCACTCCTGTCGCTGCTCGAGCACCAGCCCTACGTCCGCGCCCGCCTGAAAGAAGCCGTCCGCGTCGCCGGCCGCCGCTGGACGCTGCGGCTTGCCGGCGGGCTCGAGATCCACTTGCCGGCCGGGCGCGAGGCGGAGGCGCTGGCACGGCTCTCGTCGAGCGTGGCGGCCAGCCGTCTGCTCGACGCGAACGAGTACGCTGCGATCGACCTCCGCCCGGCCGACCGCATCATCATCCGACCAGTACACGACGGGGAGAGGAAAACCGCATCGAGCCAGCACGTCCAACCCTCGGGATGACGTGAACTCAGGAGATGATCTGATGCCGTTCGACTCATCATCTGGCGACGTCCTCGGCCTGATCGACATCGGCACGAACAAAATCTGCTGCCTGATCATGGTTCGCGATCGCGGCTACAGGTTCGGCCGAGGGGCGAGGAGCTATCGCGTGGCAGGCATCGGCCATCAGCGCTCCCGCGGCGTGAAGGCTGGTGTGATCGTCGATCTCGACGAGGCCGAGCAGGCCGTGCGGGCCGCGGTCGCGCAAGCCGAGCGGATGGCAGGCTTGCGCATCGAGGAAGTGGTCGTCGGCGCTGCCTGCGGGCGCATGCGGTCCAGCCATTTCGCCGCTCATGCCGACATCGAGAGCGGCTACATCCGCGAGTCCGATCTGCGCCGCCTGAAGGCGGCCGGGCGCGCTTACGCTGAAAGGGATGGCCGGCTACTGCTCTATCTCGACCAGCTCAACTGGCGCATCGACGGAGCTCCCGGTATCCGTGATCCGATTGGCATGGCTGGCCGGCGGCTCTCCGCAGACCTGCATGCGATCACGGCGGACGATGCACCGCTCCGCAACCTGATGCTTCTGATCGAGCGCTGTTATCTGACGCTCAGCCGGGCCATCCCCTCGCCGCTCGCCAGCGCGCTTGCGGTCACCAGTGAGGAGGAGCGCCGCCTCGGGATCACCTGCCTCGACATCGGCGGCGGGATGACGTCGATCTCGGTGTTCGTGGACGGACGGTTCCTGTTCGCCGATTCCGTCCCGGTCGGCGGCAATCACATGACCTACGATATTGCGCGTCAGCTCAGGACCCCTCTTGCGGAAGCCGAGCGAATCAAGGCGCTTTATGGCACACTGGTCGCAGCTAGGTCGGATGAGCACGAGGTCATCACGTATCCTCTGGCGGGAGAAGAGGAACAGACGCTGCATCACACGACGAAAGCGCGGCTGCGCAGCATCCTGCAGCCACGAATGGAAGGGTTGCTGGAGCTGGTGCGCGAACGGCTGCAGCGCAGCAACATCAAGAGCTACGCGGGGGAGCGCGTGGTGCTGACAGGGGGGACGAGCCAGCTGATCGGGATCGGAGAATTCGCTGCAAACACATTGGGCCGGCCCGTGCGCGTGGCGCGGCCGCAGCCTATCGGCGGCATGTCGGCGAGCTCATGCAGCCCTGCGTTTGCGACCGTCATCGGCTTGGTTGCGGCTGCGGAGGTTTCACAGTCCTGCTGGGCATCTTTCCCGGAATATCCGAGCTCGCAGGAAAGTTACTTCGGCCGCATGGGACAGTGGCTTCGGCAGAGCTTCTGACGCGGTGAGGAGCGAGAGAGCGGTGATGAATTACAACCTGCACAAATATGCGGAGCACAGCCCCTCTCGCCCGCTTCGAGGCTGCATGGGAGCATCATGAGCATCAGTCTGCAGCTTCCGAAAGTGACAGATCTCAAGCCGCGCATCGCGGTTATCGGCGTCGGCGGCGCGGGCGGCAACGCCGTCAACAATATGATTGCCTCCGGCCTCAGCGGCGTGAGCTTCATCGTCGCCAACACCGATGCGCAGGCACTGGCCGCGTCGAGCGCGGAGCATCGCATACAGCTCGGCACCAATCTCACGGAAGGATTGGGGGCCGGCTCGAAGCCCGAGATCGGTGAAGCTGCTGCGGAAGAAGCTGTCGATGAGATCCGTGCCCAGATCTCCGGATCTCACATGGTTTTCATCGCGGCCGGAATGGGCGGCGGCACCGGGACCGGAGCCGCAACCGTCATTGCCCGGATCGCCAAAGAGCTCGACATCCTCACAGTCGGCGTGGTGACGAAGCCCTTCCATTTCGAGGGCTCGCGGCGCATGCGTATTGCGGAAGCCGGCATCGCCGAGCTGCGCAAGATCGTCGATACGCTGATCGTCATCCCTAATCAGAACCTGTTCCGCGTTGCCAATGAGAAGACGACGTTCGCCGAAGCATTCGTGCTGGCGGACCAGGTGCTCTATTCAGGCATTGCCTGCATCGTCGATCTGATTGTCAAGGAAGGCCTCATCAACCTCGATTTCGCCGACGTGCGCACGATCATGAGCGGCATGGGCACGGCCATGATGGGCACGGGCGAGGCAACCGGCGATCAGCGCGCCATCATGGCGGCGGAGGAGGCGATTTCCAATCCGCTGCTCGACGACATCTCGTTGCGTGGAGCGAAGGGCCTGCTGCTGTCGATCATCGGCGGCCGCGACCTGACGCTGTTCGAGGTCGACGAGGCAGCGAGCCGCGTGCGGCAGGAAGTTGACCCGGAAGCGAATATCATTGTCGGAGCTACCTTCGACGAGAGCATGGGCGACCGCGTGCGCGTGTCCATCGTCGCATCTGGCATGCCGCCGGAGGAGACCAAGCCCGCCGCACCCGCAACCGGGGCATACCGGTCGTCCGGCCGGCAGGCACCTCCGCCGCAGCACGCGGCTCCTCACCCGGCACCGCAGGCCCCTATGGATCGGCCGGCCGCGGCGGCGCCGGGGGTATCATCCGGGCCGTCCCCCAAGGGATCGGACAACTTCATGGATGCCCTTTCCAGGGCAATCGAAGAAAAACCTGGCCAAACAAGCGGCGAACCGAAGCCCAAGGACGTCTGGCATGGCCCTGGAGATGTCGTGATCGAGGAGGGCCTGCCGCCGATCGGCCTTGGCCCATCAACAGCGCCACCACCACCCTCCCGGGGCGCTGGAGCACAGGCGGGTGCACGCTTGCCGGAACCCTTTACTCCCGGCCCTCCGGTCGAGGTGAAGCGCCAGCACCGGCGCATGCCGACGGTTGAGGATTTCCCGCCCGTCGCGCAGCGGGAGTACCGCGCGAAGGCTGCCTGGTATGAAACGGGGCCCTCCACTCCGCCTTCGTCGCGCGGCTACGCTCCGCAAAAGGAACCGGCCAAGAAGGCCAGCTTTTTCAGCCGAATCACCGGGCTTGGGTGGCGCACGGAGCAACCGGCGGAACGGCATGCTCGCGAGAATTCACACAATCCTGGCCGTGCACACGATGGCATGTCCTCGGACCATGCATCAACTCCAGGTCGCGCACCTCACGAAGGCGATCGACCGGATGATCGCCTGGGATCGCAAGGTGCTGATTTTCCCATGTTTTTCCAGAAGGATCGTAAGCGTCAGTAGTCTTACTGACGGGTTACCGCATGGCACGGCCTAAGCCTGCAGCTTTGTGGTAACAGTATGTAAGAAAGCGTGATTTGTCCCCAGACGGGACACCACGTTATCGTCGGTGCATCAAATCGTTCGCCCACTGCGGGTCCCAGGTCTCAAGTAAAGAAATGACCGCGTAGCACCGGCAGGCCAGTGAACGAACGGGGGTAGGCAAATTTGAACGGCTCCGGCCGGATCCGTTTGCCTAGGGATCGAGGGACGGCGCAGACATGTCGAAGCGATTCATCGGCGCGCGACAGACGACGATTGCCCGAGAGGTCGAGCTTCAAGGAAAGGGCGTCCACAGCGGGGCGCCGGTCTCCGTTACACTGCATCCAGCAGGGCCGAATACAGGCTTGAAGTTCTTAGTGAATAAACGTGGCCGAATTATTGCGGAAATACCTGGAGAAGTCGGCTACGTTAAGAATCTCACGCTCTGCACCGTCATAGGCGACGACTCGGGCGTCACTGTCGGGACGGTCGAGCATTTGCTCGCAGCGCTCCGTGGACTGTCGGTCGACAACTGCTACATCGAGATCGACAGCAAGGAAGTGCCGATCATGGACGGCAGCGCGGCGCCGTTCGTGGAAGCGATCGATCAAGCCGGCATCCGTGAGCTGCCGGAGCCGCGCAAGTACATCAAAGTGCTCAAGCCGATTCGTGTCGAGGAAGGCGCGTGCTGGGGCGAGCTGACGCCGCATTCCGGGTTTCATCTCGACATCGAGATCAACTTCGATACGCCGCTCATCGGGCAGCAGCGCTTGGCCTTCGATATCAATCCGGGTGTGTTTCGCCACGAGCTGTCCATCGCCCGCACCTTCGGCTTCATGCACGATGTCGAGAAGCTCTGGAAGGCTGGGTTGGCCCTCGGCGCGTCGTTGGATAACACGATCGCCATCGGTGAGGACCGCATCCTCAATCGTGAGGGCCTCCGTTGTCCGATGGAATTCGTCCGTCACAAGATGCTGGATGCCGTCGGTGATCTCGCCTTGTCGGGCTATCCTCTGCTCGGAGCCTATCGCTCCGTGCGCGGTGGGCATCGTCTCAACGCAAGTGTGCTGAAAGCGCTGTTTGCCGACGCTTCAGCGTGGACCCTGGTTCAGGCCCCGCGCGTACGCGAGCCGTTCGTTCGGCTTCCGGCGGCGATGGCGGTGGCGGCGGGCGAGTGAAGAGCGCCGATACCCAACAATCTAGCACCACCTCGCGGCCTTCTCCTTCGCGCCGGCTACTGCTTGCTGTTCGGCAGAATACTGCAGCGGTTGGTGGTCTGCCCAATCGCGACCACAAATGGCCGCTCTAAAGAAGGGGGATAACGGCTTTCCCTTCGGCAGCTTGCCGCCGGATGTGTTTCGAATCGATTAGAAGCAGGCTGCAAGGGCTATCTGTGGTGCGACTAGTCCGTCGTCGAAACGCGCGACCGTGATGCCCGACAACAGAACGGTGGAGTGGGGGCGAAAGTGTTGGCAGACCACATGCACGGAAAGCGGCGAGCTGGCCTGGTTTCCGCCCTGCTGGCGCTTTGCGTCGTGATGAGCGGTTGCGCTTCCTCGGACGACGCCGCAAAGTTGCTCAACCCTGATCCGCCCGAAAAAATGTATGCCGAAGCCGATCAGCTGATGAGCCGCGGCAAATACGAGGCTGCAGCCCAGAAGTTCGAGGATCTTGATCGCGACCACCCCTATTCCCAGGAAGCGCGGCGTGCAATGGTGATGGCCGCGTACGCCTATTATCGGGCTGGCAAGACGCAGGAGGCGATCGCCACTGCGCGCCGCTACACCACGATGCACCCGGGCACCAAGGAAGCGCCGCTTGCGCACCACATCATCATATCGGCGTACTTCGACGAGATGGTGGGCCCGAACCGTGACCAGACGAATGCCCGGAAGGCTCTGGCCGAGCTGAAAACTCTGAAGGCGCGCTATCCAGATAGCCCCTATGCGCGCGATGCCGACAACCGGATCCGCATCGCCGAGGACTCCATTGCAGCGCACGAGATGGAGGTCGGCCGGTACTATCTGAAACGCAAAAACTATATGGCCGCCATCAACCGCTTCAAGACGGTCGTCACCGAGTACCAGACCACCGCACACGTGGAGGAAGCGCTCGAGCGGCTGGTGGAAGCGTACATGGCGCTCGGCATCAAGCATGAGGCGCAGACGGCCGCCGCGGTTCTTGGCCACAATTTCCCGTCGTCGCCCTGGTACAAGGACGCCTACGCCCTCCTCCAGTCGGACGGCCTTGCCCCGCGCGAGGACACCGGCTCCTGGCTCAGCCGTGCCTGGCAGAACTTCAAGCTGCCGAAGCTCACGAGCGGGTGAGGGTTCCGGTCGCGCTCGATCATGATGAGGCCGACGCTGGCTTCCCGCGCGGAGACGAGCCTAATACATAGGTTTCTGCCGAGCTGGACAATGAACACTTGGCGTGCACCCATGGCGACTGGAATATTTCTGATGAAAATGGAAGCACGCTAGGTCAAATTGGTGCCAGCCTCCCTCTCCCCGGTTAGGGTGAGGGGATTCCGCCAGTGGCGACCGTTGCAACCCCTCACCCGGCCCTTCGGGACGACCTCTCCCCATGGGAGAGGTGAAGTGGGCAATCCCTGCTGGCTCCGTTACGGCCTAATTCGAAAATTCTATAGTCGGCGCTAGCGGATCAGCGGACGTCATCGTCGACGGAGAAGCCATGGGCGGAGAGTGCCGTGCGGCAGCCCTGCGAGACCTGTTCCGCATTGTCCAGAAGGCACACCAAAGCCCGGCCCATTCCGGGCCGGACGCCGGGACACAGCCGCTCGAAATCGGGCCGGCACAGGCGCAGCACGGCGGCGAAGGCCAAGCCCCGCTCTGCCAGGGCCTGAAAGCAGGGCTGTGACAGCTTCTCCGCCTGCGCATTGAGACACACGAGCACGCGTCCGGCGCCCGGGCGTACGCCCGGACAGAGCCGGAAGTAATCCGCCCTGCAGGCAGCGACCGCCTCCCGCATCTGAATATAGCGGAGGCCCTGTGCCGGAGCTGGTTCCGCGAAGGTCAGGGCCGCGGCCAAACACAGGAAAGCGATTGTCGCGCGAGAGCGCATTCGGGCGTCGGGCCTCCTCCAGCCTGCGGTACGGACCATGTCGCCGCCGAGTTCGCGGACCGGATTTCGTTTCGTTGCCGAGCACCACCCGTTAGCGGATCACCGGCCGCACCACAACGATGCTACTTGAGCGGCGCATCGTCGAGATCCGGCGGGTTGACGGTGAAATCGTCCGCTGAGCCAAAGTCTCGTGGAAAACCGGGACGCCGGTGATGCTCCACGTAAGCCTGCTCGAAATGGTAGGGAAAGGTCGCACTTAAAGCGCGAACGCATTCGCGGGATAGGCGGTCGAAGTTACCTTCGAGACAGGCCGCACCACGTCCCGCGCCGGGCACGACGCCAGGGCAGTACTCGTGAAAATCACCGGCGCACGCGTCTATCGTCGCAACAATCTTCAGCGCCTGCCCGCACGGCCTCGAAAGGGCGTGATGCTGTTCGGCCAGACAGCGCAGGGCCTCGCCGGTACCGGTCGGCACGCCCCGGCAGTACCGCACGTAGTCGGCATAACAGACCCAGGCGAGCACCCGCGCCCCCGGCGGACCCGCGACCCAGGCCGCGGCTGGCGCAGCGCGCGTGGCGAGAACCGATAGGGCAACGAAGGCGGCTGCAGTCAGTCGGGACAGCATAGGCATGTAATCCTCCGCTCGACTCAGGATTTTGTGGCAAGCAATGGCCGCGACCAGGCACGCTGGGGGACGGGCGCCCCAGTCGCGGCGCCGGTTACCAGCGGCAATGGCGGATGCCGAGCCAGTCGACCCAGCAGCGGTGCGGCCGCGGGGCCAGCGGCACACACGCGATCGGGCGACAGAAGCGCCCGTGGCGGTGCCAGCGGCGCACCGGTCCCCACTCGCACGACCTGTGGCAGCCATGGACTTTTTGGACTGCGCTCTCGGAGCCTGCCGGCTGAACAGGACTCGCGGGCAGTGCCTGGGCCGCACTTGCCAGCACCGAAGACACGGCCACAGCCGCAAACGTCAAGATTGCTCGGTTCGTCATCGTGCTCATCCTTTTTTGGGGTTCCCCGACAGCGGGGGCGTCACAGGGGCAATTGAGCACAGCCGGCGCGATCCAATCGTGTGTGGGCCTGCCTGCGTACGCCACCGCTGTCGGGGTTCGAATCAGTCGTGCTTGTTCTTGTAGATGCGCACGTTCTGCACGTTCAGACGGTGATGCAGAATCGCGCGTTCGGCGGGGGTAACGACACCGTCGGACTTGAACTGCCGCTCGAGGCGGCGGACGCGATGCTGTCCTCTGATCAGTCTCGCGGCTTCGCCGTATGTCAGCTCGCCGCTTTTGATGCCGTTGTAGATCCGGTGCGCTTGCCGATGCTCGCGCTTATCGACATAAGGCGTTCCGGCAAGAGCTGGCCCGGAAGCAACCACCAGAGCAAGTCCGGCCAACAGATACGCTTTCATGATCTCTCTCCTCTGAGATTGAGATTTGACCAGTCGCGGCGCCCGGAGCTCTTCGTCACCGAGACTGCCGCGGCCCAGGGGTGTCCCCAAGGCCCGGCAAATGTGCCAAGCTCAGATCACGTGCTTTTGCCGGGGCGGTAACTCCTTTCAACGATTGTTGAGGGCTTGTAACGACGTGTAACAACGGCGATGGCGGACTTGTCCGCGACGCTTTCCGTTTTTAACGTCCGCCCATGATCCAGGAACCGCAGGCGCTCATCGCGATCGTTGAGGACGACGAGGAGATCCTTCGCCTCGTCTCAAGTCTGCTTTCGCAGGAAGGCTATGCGGTGGAGGCGGCCGAGAACGGTGCGGCGCTCGATGCGGTCCTTTCCCGGACCAGGCCGGATCTCATCATTCTCGATCTCATGCTGCCAGGCGAAGACGGGCTGTCGATCTGCCGCCGGTTGAGGGCCAATAACGGCTCCATTCCGATCTTGATGCTTACCGCGAAGGGAGACCCCATCGATCGGGTCGTCGGCCTGGAGCTCGGCGCCGACGATTATTTGACGAAGCCGTTCAATCCGCGAGAGCTTCTGGCGCGTGTGAGGGCCATTCTGCGGCGATCCCGCGGGATGACGGAGGCGGAGGCCAACCGCCGCTACGCCTTCGCGGACTTCGTCATCGATCTCGACGCGCGAACGCTTTCCACCGCAGCCGGAGAGCCCGTTCCCCTCACCACCGCCGAGTTCGACCTCCTCGCCTGCTTCGTGCAGCGGCCGCGGCGCGTGCTGTCACGCGAGCAGCTCCTCGACTGGACGCGGGGGCGAGATGCGGACCCGTTCGACCGCGCCATCGACATGACCATCTCGCGCCTTCGCAAGAAGATCGATGCAGCAGCGCCGGGCGTGAACCT
Source organism: Hyphomicrobiaceae bacterium (assembly GCA_036380915.1). GTDB lineage: Bacteria > Pseudomonadota > Alphaproteobacteria > Rhizobiales > Hyphomicrobiaceae > ZC4RG25. The sequence goes on from DASVDU010000178.1 coordinate 18,224, forward strand.
CATCAGCACCGTGCGCAACAACGGCTATCTCTTCGTTGCGAACGTGAAGCATCTGTCGCCATGATCCGGCTTGGCTTCACCGCGCGTCTCATTGCGATCTTCGCGACGAGCCTCGTTGCCCTCCAGCTTCTCGCCGTCGTCGCCTACGTGATGCAGCGGAGCCGGGCGACGGAGGGCAGCCTGCGTCTACCGCTGCCGGATCAAGCTGCTGCTCTCGTCGAACTCCTGGAGACGATGCCCAAGGAGCAATGGCCGACGCTGCTGCGAGCGGCCAACAGCACGGACCTGAGCGTTCGCATCTTGGATGTTCCGCCAGATGATCGGGAGCCGGAATGGTACGAGGCTCCAGTCGTCGAATTCATCCTCAGGCGGTACCTGTCCGTGCTTGGTGATCGCGAGGTGCGCGTCCGGGTGGAGCCATCGTCCGAGGAGCTTGTCGGGCCTCTCAAGGCTCTGGCCTGGGTTTCGCCCGGCGCGGTCGAGATCGAGGTCCGTCTCAAGACGGGTGAGACGCTGATCGTTTCCGCCGGTGGCATGCTGAGCCTGAGCGTCCTCGGTCTGCCGCCGGGCTTCTGGGCCGGTGTGCTGGGTCTCGGGGTCGCGGCTTTGGCTCTGTTCCTGTTGAGGCGGGAGGCCCGGCCGCTGCGTGAGCTTGCCGCGGCCGTCGATCAGGCTCCCGTCGGCGAGGACGCGCACGTCATCCCTGATGCCCCGCGCAGCGCGCCGGAAATCCGCGCTCTGATCGGCGCGTTCAATCGGCTAACGGAGCGCATCGCCAGCCTCCTGCGCTCACGTATGGCCTTGGTCGGTGGCATCTCACACGACCTCAGAACCTACGTCACGCGCCTTCGGCTCCGCATCGACCTCATCCCTGATGGGACCGAGAAGGAGAAGGCGATCCGGGACCTCGACGACATGACCCAGCTCCTCGACGATGCGCTGACGGCCTTCAAGGCCGGCTCGGTCGCCCGGGAGGAGGAGCTGGTTGATCTTGCTGACATTCTGGTGCGAGAGGCCGAGGACCGCCGCCTGGCCGGGGCCTGCGTCACGCTGGACCTCCCCGAGCCGGTGAGGGCGGCACAAGTCCTGGGCGATGCGCTCGCACTCCGGCGGTGCGTCTCTAACCTTATCGACAACGCCATTCAATATGGGCTCGAGGCGCGCGTCTCGGCTGTCCTCCGCAACCAGCGCGTAGTGGTGATGATCGACGATCGCGGCCCCGGCATTCGCACCGAGGATCGCGATACCGTCATGGAACCGTTCGTCCGGCTTGAGACCTCTCGCAACCGGCGCACGGGCGGGGCCGGGCTGGGGCTCGCCATTGCGCGCGGCGTGGCAGAAGCCCACGGCGGGCACCTGACCCTCGGCGATGCCCCCGGCGGCGGCACGCGCGCCATCATCGAGCTGCCGGTGTTTCAGGATTGAGTGCTGATCACTGACTTTGAGCTAAGTGGCGCTCCGCTTCGAGCCCGCCCACCATCGATCAATCAAAGTGGATATGGAACACCAAGACGCTTGGCTTTCCCCGCGCAGCCACTATTCCGCCGCCATGACCTGGGGAGCCTCGGGCTCCATATCGAGCATGCCAAGCGCATGGAGATAGGTCTCGAGAACAGCCTCTTCCTCCTGGCGGTCGGCCTTGCTTTTCTTGCGCAGGCGCAGCACCTGGCGCAGCACCTTGACATCGAACCCCAGTGCTTTCGCCTCGGCAAACTTGTCCCGGATATCGTCCGCGATGGCCTTCTTCTCTTCTTCGAGACGCTCGAGCTGCTCGACCAATTGGCGCAGCTGCTGCTGCGCCGAAGCTTGCAGCGTGGTCATCTGCTCACCCCCGTTATGGCTGACTCGAGGATCGCTTCCGTCCGTCTTGCGCGGAATGCGCGGGCCAGCCGCAGCTTGGTTCCCTGCTCTGCCTAATCCGCAAGCCGAGCCGCCATCAAGGCAAAGGAACCGCCCGGGAGGACTTATCCCCGCAACTCACCAGTGACTCGCCAAGGCTAACTCAGTGACTGTGTGGGTGAGACTTCTCGAAGGCAGCCTTCTGCTCCGGCGTGGCCTCCTTTTGATATCGGGCCCGCCACTCCTCATAGGGCATGCCGTAGATGAACTCGCGCGCCTCGTTCTTGTCCATCGGATGCCCGGCGGCATTTGCGGCTTCCTGGAACCAGTTCGCCAGGCAGTTGCGGCAAAAGCCGGCGAGATTCATCAGGTCGATGTTCTGCACGTCCGTGCGCTCGCGCAAATGCGCCACGAGCCGCCGGAAGGCCGCCGCCTCGAGCTCCGTTCTGGTCTTGTCGTCGATCTGCATGAGGTCCTCGTCCAACGTTGTATTGTTTGCGTAGGATCAGGTGATTTTGTCAGCTGGCCTGCGCTAACGGGGGCTTCATTACATTGAGTTGCAGGTCCGGTCTTGCAAGCAGCCCCCGCATGATCCGCACCAGCCGCTCCGCCCAGGCGGCCTGCCCTTTCGGATCGCGGATCAGGTCCTGGCGGACCTCGATGATCGCGTGGGCAAGCCCCCGCATTGTACCATGCTTCCAAAGCGTGTCCCCTTCGAGCTGCCCGACGTACGGCTCGTTCGCTCCGATGATGAGGTCGTTCTCGGCGCAAAGCGCCTCGAGCAGTGGCTCGGCCAGGCGGTCGTCATGATCGCCCCAGAGGACGCCGGCGTGCCATGGACGCGATACCCCTTTCCAGCTTTCGGTGAAGCTGTGCACCGAAAGAATGGCCGGGGCGACGCCACTCCCGACGCAGCGATCGAGCACGCGATCGATTGCCTCATGGTACGGACGATAATAGAGCCGTACCCGCTTTTCGCGTTCTTCCGCGGTGATGACGCGATTGCCCGGCACGATGGCACCGTCCGACAGCCGCATGATGAGCGTCGGGTCGTCTTCGCCGCGGTTCGGATCGATCAGCAGCCGTGAGTAGCGAGTCATGACGGCCGGCACGGCCAGCGCCTCCGACATGAGGCGCGTGACCTCGGCAGCCCCGATGTCGTAGGCGATATGCCGTTTAAGCTGGCTTTCGGGCAGGCCGAGCGTCCCGTATTCGGGCGGGAACGCATTGCCGGCATGGTCACACAGCAGCAACAGCCCCGCATCCGCAGGCCCCGGCAGAATTACGAACGAGTCGCTGCAAACCGGCTCAATCCATTGTTTTTGCGTCTTCATCGCCTTGATTGCTGCTGTTATCCCTGCAACCGTCCGATCATCGAGCCTTGACGCGGCAAAGCCAATCCCGCAGATGAGCGCTGTCCCGATTTCGTGTGCGGGGGGTGCGGAGAGCGGGGTTGCGGTGAGAGAAGACCAAAAACACAGCACCGAAGAGCAGCGCCGGACTTTGCTCGAACTGTACGACGCGGCCGTGAAGCGGGCGCACCCGTCGCGGTGCCTCCCCGGGGCTTTGCCGGAACCGCCGCCCAACGGCCGCATCATAATCGCCGGAGCCGGCAAGGCGTCAGCGGCGATGGCCGTTGCTGCAGAGCAATTCTACCGCGAGCGCGGCCTGCTCGACCGTATCGCCGGATTTGTCACGACGGCGCACGGATACGCGCTCCCGACCGAGCGGATCGAGATCGTCGAGGCAGGCCACCCTGTACCGGATGCCGCCAGCGCCGCCGCTGCCGACCGCGCGCTCGCCTTGGCTCAGCAGGCTGGCGCTGAGGACATCGTTCTGGTTCTGCTGTCCGGCGGCGCCTCGGCCCTTTGGTCGGCGCCGGTGGACGGGGTGAGCCTGGATTCCAAGCAAGCCCTGACCAGGGATCTTTTGAAATCCGGCGCCCCAATTCACGATCTCAACTGCGTGCGGAAGCATCTCTCGCGAATCAAGGGCGGCAAGCTGGCGGCTGCGGCCCACCCCGCGCGCGTGGTGACGCTCGCCATCTCCGACGTTCCCGGCGACGAACCGGCAACGATCGGCTCGGGTCCGACCGTGGGAGACCCAACGACACTTGCGGATGCCCGTTCTGTGCTGCACCGGTTCGACATTACGCCGGCGCCGGAAATAGCCGCCGCTCTCGACAATTCTGCCAATGAGACGCCGAAGCCCGGGGCAGCCGTGCTCGCCTCGTCCGAGTTCAAGCTGATCGCGGCGCCAAGAGCCTCGCTGGAAGCGGCTGCGGAGGTCGCGCGGCACAAGGGCTACCGCGTCGAAAACCTTGGCGATGCGCTCGAAGGCGAGGCGCGCGACGTGGCACGGTCGCACGCCACGCTCGCTCGGGAAGCCCTGAACAATGGCGAGCGCGTTGCCATCCTTTCGGGCGGCGAGCTCACAGTGACGGTGCGCGGCAGCGGATCCGGTGGGCCGAACCAGGAATATGCGCTCGGCCTCGTGCTGGCGCTCGATGGCGCGCAAGGGATCGCTGCGCTGGCGGCAGACACGGACGGGATCGATGGCGGCGGGGGCCGCCCTGAGGATCCAGCGGGCGCACTGGTGTTTCCCGATACCAAGGCGCGGGCCTCGGCCCTGAATCTCGATGCCGCCACTTTCCTGGCCAACAACGATTCGACCACCTACTTTCGCGAGCTGGGCGACCTCGTGCTCTGCGGCCCAACCCAGACCAATGTCAATGATTTCCGCGTGATCTTGGTCGATCCTTAGATCCAAGGGTCCGACGTCCTCATGCCAGCAACCAGCAGTTTCGGAATGAGCAAACTGGCCCTATCCTCGCCACGCACGTCTTCCCGCGCCCAGACATACGTGTGCAGCCTCGCCACAGGAACGCTGGCGTGTCTGCTGGCTTTATTCATGACGCAACCGGCACATGCGGACCTCAAGCTGTGCAATGCCTCGCAAAGCCGTGTCGGTATCGCCATCGGTTACCAGGACGCCAAGGGCTGGGCCACCGAGGGCTGGTGGAACATCGGAGCCCAGACCTGCGAAACTCTCCTCAAGGGAGCCGTACCGAGCCGCTTCATCTACGTTTACGCGGTAGACTACGACCGCGGTGGTGAATGGGCCGGCACGAACTACATGTGCACTCAGGACAAGTCCTTCGCCATCAGGGACGTTACCGACTGCCAGCGTAGGGGATACAGGCGTACGGGCTTCTTTGAAGTGGATACGGGTGACGCCAAGGATTGGACCATCCGGCTATCCAATCCCGAGGACGCGGGAGCACAGGCCAAATGAGGCGTAATCGCAGGGTCAAGATCGTCGCAACGCTCGGGCCCGCATCCTCGGATCCGGAGATGCTGGAGCGCCTGTTCGAGAGCGGCGTCGACGTGTTCCGCATCAACATGAGCCATACGACGCACGAAGCCGCGCGCAAGCTGCACGCGACCGTGCGAAATGCTGAGGTGAAGTTCAAGCGCCCCATCGGCATCCTGTGCGACCTGCAGGGGCCGAAGTTCCGCATCGGCGAGATCGAAGGCGGCCGCGTCTTTCTCAGCGAAGGCAGCCTGTTCCGCTTCGACACGAACGAGGACGTCGGCTCGGCCGAGCGCGTGTTCCTGCCCCATCCGCAGATCTTCGAGGCGGTCGAGCCTGGACACACCCTGCTGCTCGACGACGGCAAGCTGCGCATGCGCGTGGTCGACCGCAGCGTGCGTGAGATCACCGCCGAGGTGGTGGTCGGTGGCGCGCTGGCAAGTCGCAAGGGCATCGCCACGCCTGACAGCGTGCTGCCCATCAACCCCATCACCGAGAAGGACCGCGCCGATCTCGACTACGCGCTGCGGCTGGGCGTCGACTGGATCGCATTGTCGTTCGTGCAGCGGGGCGAGGACCTCGTGCTTGCGCGGCGGCTCATCGGTCAGGCAGCGTCGATCATGGCCAAGATCGAAAAGCCGTCGGCGATTGCCGATCTCGACGAGATCATCGCCAACGCCGACGGCTTCATGGTCGCCCGCGGCGATCTGGGCGTCGAAATGCCGATCGAGCGCGTACCGGGCTTGCAGAAGGAGATCACGCGAAAGGCGCGCGCTGCCGGCAAGCCGGTCGTCGTGGCGACACAGATGCTGGAGAGCATGATCTCCTCGCCCGTCCCGACCCGCGCGGAGGTCTCGGACGTGGCGACCGCCGTCTTCGACGGCGCCGATGCAATCATGCTGTCCGCGGAATCCGCGGTCGGTCAGTTTCCGATCGAGGCCGTGCGAATGATGGACCGCATCGCGATCCAGGTCGAAAACGACCCCGGCTACGACGACCTCGTGCACGCTACACCCATCGTTCCGCTGCCGACGGGAGCGGACGCCATCGCAGCGGCCGTAGAGAAGATTGCGCGAACGATGCGGCTCGCCTGTATCATCTGCTACACGGCCACGGGATCGACGGCGCTGCGGGTGGCGCGCGAACGTCCGGGTCTACCCGTCATCGGGCTCACTCCGGTGCTCGCCACCGGACGGAAGCTCGCCATCGTCTGGGGCATTCATTCCGTGCTCACCGGCGATCCGGCCAACCTTGCCGACATGGTCCGCAAAGCCTGCAAGATCGCGTTCGAAGATCAGTTCGCATCCCCGGGCGATGGCGTCATCATCACGGCAGGCGTCCCGCTCGGCACCCCCGGCACCACCAACATGGTCCGCGTGGCCTATCTGAACGAGTCGGGCGCGCCGATGGCCGAGCAGGTGTGAGCAGGTGTAAGTGGCTGGCGCGGAGCGAAGGGGTGGTATCAGATCAGATACCTTGGCCTTTGACTTCTCGCTCGAGCTCCTCGACGGCCTTCTGAGCGCCCTCGGCAAACGGATTGACTTCGAGCAGCTTCCGATAGGCAGCCAGAGCGCCTTCCTTCGCCCCGTACTCGCGGAGGATGTGCCCCAAAGCGCTAAGAGCACGGAAATGGTTGGGATCGAGCGCCAGGGCGCGGCGCAGGTCGCCCAGCGCCCGGTGCACCTCGCCCTCCAGGTACAGGACGTGCGCACGCTGGCTCCAGCCTTCGGCGTAATCCGGCGCCTGCTCGACGACGGCATCGAGCATTCGCAAGGCGAGCCTCGGGTTCTTGTCCTCCATGGCCTTGGCGGCGCGGGCCATGAGCACCGTGACCGTATCGCTGCCTGAGTTCAGCCAGAGCCTCGCGATGGCCTTGGAGGTCCGCTCGGCCGCCTCCTCATTCTCAGCCGTCGCCAACAGAGCGTAAAGATTGTCGAGCATCTTCGCGCGCTCGACGGCGCTGTCCGGCAGCTTCTCCCTCAGCTCCGGGGCGTCCGCTGCATCCCCTTGGAGTTCATCGTCCGGCTCCGGGAGGTTCGGAATTTCCGGTGAGGTCTCGGGAGCGCCAGGTGCCTGAGCTCGAGATACCGACGGGAAAACGGCAACGGCGCCCAGCAGGCAGGCGCCTGCGGCCATTGCGATCAGGCGATGTGCGAGCAAGTTGCGCATGCCCCCAAGATAGGGTGAGCTTTGCCGCCCGTCAAAGCCCAACGAGGCTGCGCCGCGATCAGCCCTGGCGCGCCTTGAAGCGGCGTTGGGACTTGTTGATGATGAAGACGCGGCCCTTCCGGCGGACCAGACGGTTGTCACGATGGCGCGACCGCAGGGATTTCAGCGAGTTCTTGACTTTCATGGCACGTCCGTGGCCCTCGGGCCCAAGGCCACGCAGGTCCTCTGTTCGATCAGAAATAGAGAAACGGCGGGACCGGGCCCGCCATAGTGCGTCGTGGGACAAGGACCACAAAAGGCGGCCTCTCGTCAAGTCATCTGTGGCCGCGGATGCGGGCCAGCCCCGGATGTGAATCGGGACTGATGAGCCAGTGATTTCAGCTGTTCGCCCGCGCCAGCACGGCCTTGAGCAGCACGTTGACGCCTGGAATGGTGGCCTCCAAGTCGATGTCCTCACGCTCGTTGTGCGAGATCCCGCCCTTGCAGGGTGTGAACAGCATGACCGTCGGACAGACGTTCGCCACGTGATAAGCATCGTGGCCGGCCTGCGAGCGAATGTCCATGAATGGGACATCGAGCTGCCGCGCCGTCGTCCTGACGAGATCCGCCAGCCTTGGATCGAATTCCAATCCGCCGAAGCCCCATTGCTCGGCTATTTCGATCTCGGTCCGCGAGCGGCGGGCGCTTTCAGCCACGGCCGCCTTCACCTCGCGCTCCATGTCCTTCAGCCGCGCCGGCGAGGGATGGCGGAAGTCGACATAGAGCTGTGCCTCATCGGAAAGGATGCCAGGCAGATTGGGCGCGAGATCCAGCCGGGCCGCGGTGGCCTTGCCATCTTCGGGCGCGTACCTCCAGCCGATGTCATCGATGGCAACGACCAGGTGCGACGCGCCGACGAGGGCATTGCTTCGGAGGTGCATGGGCGTCGGGCCAACATGGGACGTCTCGCCGCGCACCACAATGCGCATGCCGATCATCTGATAGCCACCCGTCACCACACCCAGCGGGACGCCGGCCTCGTCGAGCTTGGGCCCCTGCTCGATGTGCAGCTCGAAGTAGCTGTCGAGCGCGCGCCCACCCACAGGGGCCTCGCCCAGATAGCCGATGCGTGCCAGCTCGCTCCCGAAGCTCAGCCCATCCTTGTCGCGGCGGTCGTGCGCCCAGGCGACGCTCTCGGCGCCGGAGAACACGAGCGAGCACATCATCGGCGGCTGAAAACGCGCACCCTCCTCGTTTGTCCAGTTGACGACCTCGATGGCGCGGCGTGTCTGGATACGCGCCTCATCGAGCGTACGCAGGATTTCGAGGCCCGCGAGCACGCCGAGTATGCCGTCGAAGCGGCCACCCTTGGCCTGCGTGTCGAGATGACTGCCAACCAGCACGGGCGGCAGCTGAGGCTCGGTGCCCTCCCGCCGGACGAACATGTTCCCGAGCTGGTCAATGCGGAGCGCGTAGCCGTCCTCATTCACCCACTGCGCGAAGAGATCGCGCATGGCCTTGTCCTCGTCAGACAGGGCAAGGCGCCGCAACCCGCCGCGCTCGGTGCGCCCGATCTCTGCGGATGCCATCAGCGTGGACCACAAGCGCTCGGCATTAACTGCAAGTTCGACCATGGCTCATCAGACCCCGTTCAAGCTGGTCCGCCCAGGATAGCAGGGCAAGCGCCGATTGGCTGCGCGGATCTGCAGAGACGCGGGCGCGTGATCACAAGGGCCTGGCAGGCGGGGCAACTCGACAGCGGGTGGCTTCTGCAATGTTTCAGCCAACTTGCGCCCCCTGCGTGGCTCACCCATAAGCTCCGTCACCCCGAAACCGGAGAGGTGGATCATGAACCTGCAGGATTTCACGACCCTGACCTTCGACTGCTACGGCACGCTGATCGACTGGGAAAGCGGCATGGTGGAAGCGCTGAAGCCACTGACGAGCCGGGTCAGCCGGCCGCTGTCCCGTGACGACATCCTGGAAGCCCATGCGCGCCAGGAATCATCGCAGCAGTCCTGGACGCCGGCCAAGAGGTACAGCGAGCTGCTGGCCGTCGTCTACAAGCGCCTCGCAGAGGAGTGGGGAGTCGCCGTGACGTGGGAGGAGTGCCAGGCTTACGGCAACTCAATCGGCAACTGGCCGGCGTTTCCCGATACCGCCGAAGCGCTGCGCTATCTCAAGCAGCACTACAAGCTCGTCATTCTTTCGAACGTCGACAACGCCAGCTTCGCGCTGAGCAACAAGAAGCTCGGCGTTGATTTCGACGCAATCTATACCGCCGAGGACATCGGCTCGTACAAGCCGTCATTGCGCAATTTCGAGTACATGATCGAAAAGCTGGAGGCGCTGGGTGTCGCGAAATCCCAGATCCTGCACACGGCTGAAAGCCTGTTTCACGATCACCTGCCAGCCAATCAGGTCGGCCTAAGATCGTGCTGGATTCATCGCAGGCACGAGGCGGGCGGCTTCGGCGCGACGATGAAACCCGAGACCGTCCCGAAGTGCGATTTCCGGTTCACCAGCCTCGCTGCGTTCGTTGAGGCCCACAAGCAAGCTACGGGAAGTTCAGCGTAAGAGCTGCTCCCTTAGGAGCCGGGTGCTGGGGCCAGTGAGGACCAGCACCCGAGCTCACCGCTAGCCGCGCAACCGCGTCCTCACGATGCGCGGGAATTCATCCCCGTCCGGGAGCTCGCCAGCGGGCGCCGACTCCTGCGAGGAGGCGCGCTGTGAACCCGCCTGATCGCCTTGAGTCGCGCGCCTTTCATCAGCGCCCCACCAGCGGTCGCTCTGCGCCTCTCTCGCGATGGAGGCTGGCTGCTGCGTGGATGTGTGGGTCAGAGATTGGCTGGACGTTTGCGAGGAAGGCCGTGCTGCCGCGGGAGCTGAGCTCGCACCCGTGAACCAGGCATCGATCAGGTCGATTTCGTCAGGCGTCAGCTTGAGACCGTGGCTACGGCACCGCGCGACGACGAAGTTCCGGAAGCGGCCTGCGAACAGGTTGGCCGATGCGCCCTGCTCGAACCACGGATCGGCCTCGCTGACCACATCGAGCGCGAAGCGGATGTCATCGCGCCGGATATCGAGACCCAACTCGCGCGCACGGTTGGCGACATTCGTGATCGTCTGCGCCCCCTGCAAGCCACTGCTGTTGATCTCGTTCGCGAGCATTTCGAACAGGGCCCTGTACTCCGGCGGAGACAACGGAGGAGCCTGGCAGGCTTCGTGAATGCGCGCGATGGACTGCTGAAGCGCGGTGGCGGTATCGGCGGTGCGCGCCGCCGGTAAGGTCGTAGACGGACCAGGGGCGGAAAGTCCGCGCTGTGGCGCAGCAGGCGTGATCTCGACGCTGCTTTCGCGCAACTGCTCGGAGAGCGGCGTGCTGCTCGGGCGGTAGCTCGGTTGCGATGATTGCGGCTGGCTCGAGACGATCCGCTTTGCCGCCGCGAGCGGGTCGAGGGCCTGGGTCAGTGCGGCAGCAGCAGCTACCGCCGCAGAGCGCGGCTGGCGCTGCGGGGACAACGCGGCTGGCCGCTCGTTGCGCTGTTCCGCACGCGATGACAGCAACGCTTCTTCGGGTTGCGACTTCCGCGTCGCATCATAGACGACGTACGGCGGCTGCTCGCTGAGCCGGATCCCCTCCGGCAGGCTTTGGAGCAGCAGGTCACGGAAGCTGCCGGCACCCGCCCAGTTCGTTCCGACGGTACGGTCATGTCCGAGCGCCCGGGTCGCCCGCTCCGCAAGGGCTTCGAGCGGGACCGGCGAGCCGGAACTGCGCACCGCACCAGTGATTTCGGCCATGATCTCGCGACGCAGATCACCACCAGCGCCTGGCGTGTGATCGTCAGCCCGCACACTGCTGCCAAGAATGACGTTCATCAGGTCCGCTTCGCGGACTTCGCCGTCTGCGATCGCCACGTAAGGGGCCGCCGTGAAGTCGTTGGCGAACACGACCGTGCGGCGGGCATGCGCACGCAGGCGGTGCAGCACGGGCGTGAAATCCGCATCCCCTGAGAGGATGATGAACTCGTCGAAGTACGTCTCGTGATGGAGGTAGTCACGGACGTCCATCACCATGCGGATGTCGGACGAATTCTTGAGCTGGGCGGTCAGCGGTGGACAATCGACCACCTCGAAGCCGGCGCGCAGAAAATGGTGCCGCACGAACGGGAAGGAGTTCATGTCCGTCGAGTTGTCGTTCTGGTTCCGGCGCGGCACCGGATTGCCGTAGCACCGGTTCAGGACGATCCGGCGCTGGACGTTGCTGGGCAGCTTGTTGGTCGGCGTGATGAGGCGTCCGCTCTCGATCTCAGCCAGCCACACGCTGGCATCCTTGGCAAACCGCTTGGCGGCTTCCTCGCTCCTGCGTTTCAGCGACAGATAGATGTTGTCGTAATCGACGAACACCGCACTGAGTATCTGCCCTGAAGTCTCACGCTTCATTCGTAAGCCCCCGCTGCCCGCCACATTTACCCATTGATTCGCAACTCTTTACGAGTCGCAGGGGCACCGCAAGCGCACCAGGGTCGCTCATCCCAACCTTCGAGATGAGCCCTTTGAAATCAATTGTTTACCTGATTTTCGAGCGTGCAAGCTTCGTGGATAACGTCCGAGGATGGATACGGGGTGAGATCCGGTTGGTAAGAACTTGGCAAGAACGTGAAAACGCGAGGCAAGGAAGTCACGAGCACGAGGCGATCTGCGCGAACGCGCAAGTGCCGATTCCACGAGTTGGCGACTTCACGATCTCACAAATTCACCTCGTCCTCAGGCGCGGTTCTTGCGCTCACGAATCTCGGCGAAAACCTTCCAGTCCGGCTCGCCTTCCATCCCCAGCCTCTTGCGGATCTCCGGGCTGTTCGGCCGCAGGAACGGATTGGTCGCGAGCTCCAGGTCAATCCGCGTCGGCGACGTCGGCTTTCCTTCAGCTCTCATCTTTTCGACGTCCTTCATCCGCTGCTGCAGTGCAGCGTTCTCAGGCTCGATCGTCAGGGCGAATTTCGCATTAGACAGCGTGTACTCGTGCCCGAAGTAGACTTGTGTCGAGGGCGGGAGGGCCATCACTTTCTCGAGCGACTGCCACATGACCTCGTAGGGCGCCTCGTTCACGCGGCCGCAGCCGATGGCGAAGAGGACATCACCGACGAATGCGACATCGGCTGCCGGGATCCAGTAGATGATATGGCCGGCAGTGTGGCCCGGGCAGTCGAACACGTGCACCTGGAACGAGCCGAACGGGAACACGTCTCCCTCACCGACGGCCTGATCCAGCCCGGGAATCTTGGCAGCCTCGGCACGCGGGCCGATGATGGTGCAGCCCGTCTCCGCCTTGAGCGCGAGGTTCCCGCCGGTGTGGTCCGCGTGATAATGCGTGGTAAGGATATGTGTGAGCCGCCATCCCTTCTCGGCAAGCGCGCGTTTCACGGCCTCCGCGTCCGGTGCGTCGATGGAGGCGACGACATCTGCGTCGGCATCCCTGATCAAGACGCCGAAGTTGTCGCTGAGACACGGGAACTGGTGGATTTCGAGCTTTGCCACGGCTGAAGCTCCATATTGATCGATGGTCGGCGGCCTGCAGCGCAACCTAGCAGCAGGTTTCGGGATTGCAACCGCCACCCCTCTATACCGAAATCATGAGCAATGGTTTCGGCGGGCAAGCAGGTAGCCAACGGATCATATGAATTGTGACGTTGCCGAACTGAGAAACTTCTATAACCGGCCGCTCGGATCGATGGTGCGACGGCTGCTTGCGCACCGCATTCGGGCTCGCTGGCGCCGTTTGCAGGGTGAGACGCTTATCGGCCTGGGCTTTGCCACGCCGTACCTTGGTTCCTTTCGCGGAGAGGCGCTGCGGATCGGAGCCCTGATGCCGGCCGCACAGGGAGCGCTCGTGTGGCCCGACATTGGCGCCAAGATGAGCGCGCTCGTCGACGAGGAGCATCTCCCGCTTCCGGACAGCTCGGTGGATCGGCTGTTGGCGGTCCACTGTCTCGAGACGGCCGACCGGCCGCGGACGATGCTGCGCGAAATCTGGCGCGTGCTCGCTCCCCAGGGCCGGCTGATGATGGTCGTTCCGAACCGCAGGGGAGTTTGGGCGCGGCTCGACCGCACACCCTTCGGCCAGGGACGCCCCTACAGCCGCACCCAGCTCGAGGATCTCCTCAGCGAAGCCATGTTCGCGCCGCTCGAGTGGTCGCAGGCGCTCTACGTGCCCCCGGTCGAGTCAAAGATGGTCATACGCTCGGCAACCGCATTCGAGCGCGTCGGCGCCCGACTGTCGCGCGGGTTCGGCGGCGTCATCCTTGTCGAAGCCCGCAAGGAGCTGACCGTTCCGATCATCAAAAAGGCACCGGCCCGCGTGCTCGGCCGATTGGTCACCGCTCCCGGCGGTGCCAACCCCAGGTCCGAGACGGAGGAAAAACGGATCGCCGGTCCGGATCAGATCGCCGACCGGCGCTTCAGGAGAAATACGGCCTTCTCGCCAAAAATGTTCTGCACCGTCAGCGGCACGCGGGGCGAGAGCTGACGGCCTCCTGCGTTGAAGGCCGCGGAACGCTCGACGGTCGCATTCACCTTCGTGCAGAGTTCTGCGAAGTCCCGGATCGTGCACAGGTGAGCATTGGGCGACTCGTACCACGGCTCGGGCAGGTTCTCCGTCTGCGGCATCCGTCCGGTGAACAGCAGCCGTGTCCGAACCTGCCAGTGGCCGAAGTTCGGAAACGAGACGATTGCCCGCCGTCCGATCCGGAGCAGGTTTTGCAGAACGGCCTTCGGCCGCAGGGTCGCCTGGATCGTCAGGCTCAGGATGGCGTAATCGAAAGCGTCGTCAGGATAATCGTCGAGGTCCTGGTCGGCATCGCCCTGGATGACGGACAGGCCGCGCGCCACACAGGCATTGACCCGCTCGCGCTCGATCTCGATCCCGCGCCCGTCGACGCCTTTCGTATCGACCAAGAGTTGCAGGAGCGCCCCATCCCCGCAGCCGACATCGAGCACGCGCGCGCCCTCGGTCACCATCTCGGCAATGAGGAGATGGTCGACACGGGCGGTGACCTGCAGCGGCTGTTGCGATCTGAGCATGCGGCTGATCCTAACCCGAAAGCATCAGCCCGCGCGTGCCGGCGAGATGCCGCGCTTGGCCGCCGCCGAGTTGATAAAGCCACGGACCGTCGCAAACAGTTCCGGCTCGTCCAGCAGAAAGGCGTCGTGGCCCTTGTCGCTCTCGATCTCGACGAAGGACACGTTCGCCGCGACCGCATTCAGGGCCTGCACAATCTCCTTCGACTCGCGCGTCGGGTAGAGCCAGTCGCTGGTGAAAGAGACGACGCAGAACCGGGTCTTCGTGCCCTTGAAGGCGTTGGCCAGAACATCCCCGTGCTCAGCGGCCAGATCGAAGTAGTCCATCGCCCGGGTGATGTAGAGATAGCTGTTGGCGTCGAACCGGTCGACGAAGCTGATACCCTGGTGACGCAAATAGCTTTCCACCTGAAAATCGGCGCTGAACGAGAACGAGCGGTCGGTCCGGTCCTGCAGGTTGCGGCCGAACTTCCGGTGCAGGGCTTCCTCGGATAGATACGTGATGTGAGCGGCCATGCGCGCCACGGCCAATCCGCGCCGCGGCACGCGCCCGAGCTCGAGGTAGCGTCCGCCGCACCAGTCGGGGTCCGCCATCACCGCCTGCCGGCCGACCTCGTTGAAGGCGATGTTCTGCGGGGAATGCCAGGCGGCCGTGGCAATGGGTACCGCGGTGAACACGCGTTCCGAAT
Organism: Hyphomicrobiaceae bacterium; assembly: GCA_036380915.1. Lineage (GTDB taxonomy): Bacteria > Pseudomonadota > Alphaproteobacteria > Rhizobiales > Hyphomicrobiaceae > ZC4RG25. The sequence continues at coordinate 33,289 of DASVDU010000178.1, forward strand.
GCCGTGCCGCCCACTCCAGCACCTGCATGCCGCCCATCGAGCCGCCGATGACGCAGAAGAGCTGGTCGATGCCGAGCCTGTCGATGAGCCGTACCTGGGCATCGACCATGTCGCCGATCGTGATGACGGGAAAGCTGAGGCCGTACGGTTTGCCCGTCTTCGGATTGATGGAGGCCGGCCCAGTCGATCCCATGCATCCGCCGATGATATTCGGGCAGATGACGAAGAAGCGATTCGTGTCGATCGGCTTGCCGGGGCCGACCATCGTCTCCCACCAGCCCGGCTTGCCCGTGACCGGATGCCTGTTGGCCACGTGCTGGTCGCCGGTGAGCGCGTGGCAAACCAGTATCGCGTTCGACTTGTCGGCGTTGAGCTCGCCGTAGGTTTGATAGGCCTGGGCAAATGGCACCAGAGCCTGCCCGCAGTCGAGCAGCAGCGGCTCGTTGAATTCCAGGAGCTTGCTGGACGGCCGCTGGGCTTCCGACACGCGGGGCTCAATCCCGCGGTCGAACTCCTGCGGATTGACCGTGTTCATGGCGCAACCCTCGACAGTGCTGCCCTGCGGATCTCATGCATTCACGGCAGAGGCTATGCGGCGCATAGCCCCGAACGCCGTGATTGCGCTAGCTAGGGCCTCGCCCGAGAAAGTTCAATCGTTTGTTTGCTTTCGGCGGGCAGCACGCATATCAATCGGGCCGATTCAGCATCAGAAAGCATCAGACGCGTCATGGCCAGCGGAATGCCGAGCCCTAAGCGGGGCGTGATGGAGATCGAAGCCTATGTGCCGGGGGAAAGCAAGGTGCCCGGTGGCCTCGAGCCGATCAAGCTGTCTTCGAACGAGAACCCGCTGGGTGCGAGCCCGGCCGCCGTGGCGGCATTCAAAGCTGCCGCCGACAGCCTCGAGCGATACCCTGACGGCAGCGCGACAGAGCTTCGCGAAGCCATCGCGCGCGTCCACGGGCTCAATCCGGACCGCATCGTCTGCGGCGCGGGATCGGACGAGCTGCTCAATCTGCTGGCACACGCTTATCTGGAGCCCGGCGACGAGACGATTTTCACCGAGCACGGCTTTCTCGTCTACCGCATCGCCACGCTGGGCTGCGGTGCCAAACCTGTCGTCGCGCCGGAGAAGGACCTGCACACCGATGTGGACGCGATCCTCGCGCGCGTCACAGCGAAGACGAAGATCGTGTTCATCGCCAATCCAAACAATCCGACGGGCACGTATATTCCGTTCGACGAGATTCGCCGGCTGCGCCAGGGTCTGCCGGATCACGTGCTGCTCGTGCTCGATGCGGCCTACAGCGAATATGTGAGGCGCAACGATTACGAGGCTGGGATCGAGCTCGTCGCGACCACCGGCAACACGGTGATGACGCGCACGTTCTCCAAGATCCATGGCCTCGCAGCGCTGCGCCTCGGCTGGGCTTACTGCCCGGAGGCGGTGGCCGACGTGCTCAATCGCATCCGCGGGCCGTTCAACGTATCCGCGCCGGCCATCGCCGCAGGCGTCGCCGCCCTCGGCGATCGCGGTCACGTGGAGACTTCGGTCGCGCACAATGAGAAGTGGCTTCCCTGGCTTACGGCCGAGCTTGAAAAGCTCGGGCTGGCGGTGACACCGAGCGTCGCCAACTTCCTGCTGGTCCATTTCCCGAAAGAGCGCGGGCGGGATGCAGACGCGGCGAACGCTTTCCTCCAGTCCCGGGCCATCATCGTGCGCAGGATGGGCGCTTACGGCCTGCCCGGCGCGCTCAGGATCACGATCGGCACCGAGTCGGAGAACCGCGCCGTGGTCGAGGCGCTGACCGCTTTCATGGCTGGGACGGCGCGATGAGCGGCCCATTGTTCCAGCGGGTCGCCCTGATCGGGATCGGGCTTATCGGCTCCTCGATCAGTCATGCCCTGCGCCGCCGCGGGCTCGTCGAAACGATCGTCGGCAACGCCAAGACGGAGGCGACGCGGGCAACGGCCCTGAGGCTGGGTCTAGTGTCGGCTGCGTACGAGAGCCCGGCCGATGCGGTGAAAGAGGCCGATCTCGTGATCCTCTGCGTGCCGGTGGGCGCTTACGGAGCCATCGCGCAGGAGATCGCGCCGCACCTCGCGCCAGGAGCCATTCTGACGGATGTCGGCTCGGTCAAAAGCGCGGTGATCCGCGATGTCGGTCCGCATGTGCCCGCTGGCGTGCACTTCATCCCCGGCCACCCGATTGCGGGCACGGAGCATTCCGGCCCCGAGGCAGGCTTTGCCGAACTGTTCGACAACCGCTGGTGCGTGCTGACACCCCCGAACGGCGTCGATGCAGAGGCGCTCCAAAAGCTGCGGCGGCTGTGGGAGGGCATGGGCAGCAACGTCGAGATCATGACGGCCGAGCATCACGACCTGGTGCTCGCCATCACCAGTCACGTGCCGCACCTCATCGCCTACAACATCGTCAACACGGCTGCCCACCTGGAACGGGTGACCGACAGCGAGGTCATCAAATTCTCGGCCGGCGGCTTTCGCGATTTCACGCGCATCGCCTCCTCAGACCCGACGATGTGGCGCGACGTGTTCCTCAACAACAAGGAAGCGGTGCTGGAAATGCTCGGGCGGTTTACGGAGGATCTCACGGCTCTGCAGCGCGCCATCCGTTACGGGGAGGGCGATACGCTGTTCGAGCTGTTCTCTGCCGCGCGTGCCATCCGCCGCGGAATCATCGAGGCTGGGCAGGATACGCCGGCACCGGACTTCGGCCGCCGGCAGGCGAAAGCGGCGCTCGGCGGGGGCGGCTCGCAGTCGTGAAAGAGGCGGGGTCCAGCAGGAAAACCCACGACCTGTGGGTGTTCGGCTACGGCTCACTGATGTGGCGGCCGGGGTTCCAATTCGAGGAAGTCCGGCGAGCCACCCTCGTCGGCTACCGGCGCTGCTTCTGCCTCTACTCCACCCATCACAGGGGCAACGAGGAGCGCCCCGGTCTGGTCCTGGGCCTCGATCGCGGAGGTACGTGCCAGGGCCTGGCCTTCCGCGTGCCTGCGGAGTGCCGACTGGAAACGCTCGAGTACCTGGCCGCGCGCGAGCAGGTCAGCGGAGCCTACCGGGACACCCTGGTGCCGGTGACACTCGAGGGCGAGCCGCGGCAGGACGTCTTCGCCCTCGCCTACATCGTCGAGCGACGGCATCCGAGCTACGCGGGCCGGCTGAGCCTTGCCGATCAGGCAAGGCTGATCCGCGGCGCATGCGGCATCTCCGGGCCCAACCTCGACTACCTGATCAACACCCTGGCCCACCTCGACAGCCTCGGCATCCACGAGCCGGAGCTCCGCCGCCTGCTCGCCGTGATCGGAGCCCATTTCGCACGCGGTCGTTTCGGCAATGGCGGCAGTACCGGCGCGGCAGCCCTGCTCAAGATCTGCCGCCATTTGCCGGTCGACGTTCCTCACCTGAAGCTTGGAGAGAGGCGGCGCTTCATCCACCGCCGGCAGATCTCGGCCTGGGCGGCGCGGAGCCGTTCGACGTAGGACAGTTCGGGCCTGAAGCGCCTCAGTGCCGCATAGATGATGTCCGCTCGGCGCTGAGCTCGGAAAAATGCGCCGTGCGAAGGTCGAGCTCGACCCGGCGACGCTCGCGCGCGCTGCCGGCGAGAAAATGGACGTGGACCTGGTTGGCCCCGAGCTGCGCCCCGCGATGGCGGATTTCGGCAAGATTGAGGGATGGAGCGTCATGCTCCGTCCGGCCGACCCTGAGGACGATGCGGCGCCCGTTGCCATCGCAACGCACGAGCATGTAGACGGCTTTCGGAAGCTCTGGACAGCCGATCAGGCTGAAAACGGAATGCACGTAACGCTCGCCCGACGCTCCTGCCCAGAACTGAAACTGCTGGGCAGCCGGTTCATTTAAAAGATCATGCCCCGGTGAGGCTGCGGCCGCCCTTGCGGCGGCAATCTGTGACAGCTCGACAATACGCGCACTCATCTTCAAACCCTTCGGCGCCTTACACTGCCGTTATCACCGGACCATAGTAAACGTGACGTGCATTTTCAGCAGAAGTTAGGCTCAATCACAGACATTTGGCGGCGTTGTGAAGGTGAAATGTGTCCCTGTACAGCAATGAACGGCCGTACGCTCGCCTGGTTCCCACTCGTGGCTCGCTTGGTTCCCACTCATGGAATGCGCAAGGGGCAGCCAGACCACTACGGCCGCATAGCACTTGACCGTTGAACGATTGGTAATCGACGATCCGGGAAAGGGCTCACACTAACGCGCGGGTTGTCACTACAGGAAATGCATTAGCCGCAGCGCGAGTATCCGCAGTCCCGGCACACCCAACAGCCTTCCTCTCTTACGAAGGCAAGCGAGTTGCATCGCGGACAGGAGCGGATCCGCTGACCAGCGCTCCCTGCGTAGCCTACCGTGCCACTGCTGCTCGGCGCGCTTTCTATTTCTGCGCCCGCTTGCATCAGCTCGATGAGCGGAGCGATGTCCTCACGGCGCTGGAGAAAGCCGGTCCGCACCATGTGCGTCTCGATCACGCCGCCAATGGCGGCGAGCAGGCTCGGCACATAACGCCCGCCCATCCATTGCCCGCCCTGTGGATCGAAGACCGCCTTGAGCTCGTCGACGACGAAGCTGACGTCGCCGCCACGCCGGAAAACGGCACTGATCATGCGGGTGAGCGCCACCGTCCAGGCATAATGCTCGAGGTTCCGCGTGTTTATGAAAATCTCGAACGGACGTCGCCGCCCATCGTGCTCGATGTCGTTGATCGTGATGTAGATGGCGTGATCGCTGCCCGGCCATTTCAGCTTGTAGGTGAACCCGGCAAGCGCGGGCTCGCGCTCCAGCGGCTTTGCCATGTAGACGATGCCATCCTCCGAGCTGCGCGCGAGCTGCCGGTGCACGGCTGACGGTTCCAGCTTGCCAGGCTCCTTCGCCCCCCGCGCGCGCTCTTCGGCCTCCCCTTTCGGCTCCTCCGACATTTTGCGGCTCGAAAGCACGGCACCCGTAACCGGGTTCGGGCGGAATGTCGTACAGCCCTTCAGGCCGAGATCATAGGCATCGAGATAGACGTTCTGGAACTCCTCGAAGCTCATGCCGGCGGGGCAGTTGATCGTCTTGGAAATCGAGCTGTCGACATGGCGCTGCAGCGCGGCCTGGATCTCGAGGTGGGCGGACGGCGGCAGCTCGGCGGTGGTCACGAACGAGTCCGGCAAAGGAACCGAGTCCCCGAAGCGCGAGCGGAAGATCGCGTGCGCATAATCCTCCACCATCATCTCTCGATGGCTGCCGTCCCGCTCCAGAACACGGCGCTTGTAAAGGAAATCGAACACCGGCTCGACGCCGCTCGAGACGTTGCCGGCCAGCAGCGAAATGGTCCCGGTGGGCGCAATAGAGGTGAGGCAGCCGTTACGGATGCCGTTCGTGGCGATGGCCTGACGCACCTCGGGCGCGAGGCGCGCAACGCCCGGACGCGCCAGGAACTTCTCAGCGTCATAAAGGGGAAAGGCCCCCTTCTCGGCCGCAAGCTCGGTGCTCGCGAGGTATGCCGCCCGCTGGACATGCGCCATCCAGGTCTCGGCCAAAGCCAAGGCCCGCGGCGAGCCATACCGCGCCCCGGCGAAGATCAGCGCGTCCGCGAGCCCCGTCACACCAAGGCCGATGCGCCGCTTGGCCAGGGCCTCCTTGCGCTGCGCTTCGAGCGGGTAGTTCGATGCATCGATGATGGCGTCCAGCAAGCGTACCGCGATGCGCACGCGTTCTTCGAGCCGGGGGAGATCGACGTCGGCCCCCGCCTCGAACGGCTTGTCGATCAGCCGGGCAAGATTGATCGAGCCGAGAAGGCAGGCGCCGTAAGGCGGCAGCGGCTGCTCCCCACACGGGTTGGTCGCGTAAATCTGCTCGCAGTAGGCGAGATTATTCTGGTCGTTGATGCGATCGATGAAAATGACGCCGGGCTCCGCATACTCGTATGTGGCGCGCATGATGCGCTCCCACAGGTCCCGAGCCCTCACCGTGCGGTACACCCGGCCATCGAACACGAGATCCCAGGGCCGGTCCTCGCGCACGGCATTGATGAACCCGTCCGTCACCAGCACCGAGAGATTGAAGTTGCGCAGGCGGGCAGGGTCGGCCTTGGCGGCCACGAACTCCTCGATGTCGGGGTGATCGCACCTAAGGGTCGCCATCATCGCGCCACGCCGCGCGCCCGCGGACATGATGGTGCGGCACATCGCGTCCCAGACGTCCATGAAGCTGACGGGACCGGACGCATCCGCGCCGATGCTTTTGACAAGGGCCCCCTTGGGACGCAGGGTGGAGAAGTCGTGCCCGATGCCGCCGCCTTGCTGCATCGTCAGCGCCGCTTCCTTGACGTTCTCGAAGATCGAACTGAGGTCGTCCTCGATGCGCCCCATGACGAAGCAGTTGAAGAGCGTCACCTGGCGGCCGCTGGCGGCCCCGGCGATGATGCGGCCCGCCGGCAGGAACTCGAAGCTGGACAGCGCCTCGAAATAGCGCTCGGTCCAACGCTCGCGCGCCTTCCTGCCGCCCTTCTCGACGGAGGCTGCCGTGCGCGCGACCCGGCGGAACGTGTCCTCCAGCGAGCGGTCGACCGGTTCGCCGTCAGCCGACTTCAGCCGGTACTTCTGCTGCCAAATATGTTCCGAGATCGGGCTGATGCTGAACGGGTCTGGATGCATGACGGACTCCGTTGGGACCTCATGAGACTAGCCCGCTCACCCCATCCGCGTCAACAATTTGTTCCGTTAATGTTCCTGTTTTGTGTCAGCCATTCAAGGGCCACCGGCGGCGGATGGGGCGCCCGCCCCGCCTCTTCGATCAGGCGGGCGCAGGCCCCCTCGAGCCGCTCGAGGAGCAAAGCCTTGAATTCCGCCCGCTTCAGGCCCGGGGGAATGGGCTCGAGGATCTCGACCACGATCGTCCCCGGATAACGCTTCAGGCTCCGCCGCGGCCAGAACAGGCCCGAATTGAGCGCCAGCGGCACGCAGGGAATTCCGAGCGACTCATAAAGGAGCGTCAGCCCGGGCTTGTAGTCCGGCGGCGCACCGGGCGGCCGCCGCGTGCCCTCCGGGAAGACGAGGATCTCCCGGCCGGCCTCCGCCCGTGCGCGCGCCGCGTGCAGCATCTGGCGCAATGCAGCCGCCCCGGCCGAGCGCCGGATGGGAATCATGCCGAACTTGCGCGAAAACCAGCCGTAGAGTGGGATGAGCATCAGCTCCGCCTTCATCACCAGCGCGGGATCGCGGAACAGCGGGATGAGTGCAAAGGTATCCCACGCCGACTGATGCTTGGCTGCGACCAGGATCGGCCCAGGCGGCAGGCGTTCGAGCCCCCTCACCTCCATGCGCGTTCCGACGATGGCCTCGAGCAGCCAGACGCTCACGCGGGCGTGCAGCTTCAGCGCCCACATTGCCCAGGAGCGCGGGCCGAACAGGAGTGGGCTGCCGATCAGCAGGAAAAGAGCCGTGTTGGCATAAAAGACAGCAACGAAGAGGAGGGAGCGGATCATCGCCGAGACTTCTTTCAGCGCATCACGAGCGGTCGGACGGCTCCGCCGTCGCCAGCGCCCTTGGCTCCATTCCGTCGACCAGCCGAAGGACGGCATAACGAGCCGCAGAGGGCAGGAATTTCAAGTATTCCGCCAGGAGCAGACGGATCAGCCCTGGGCTCTTCCACCAACTCTCTTTCTGAAATGGACCTGTGACGGGATACGGAATGAGCGCGACATCCGGCATGACCCGCCCGAGCTCGACCAGGCTGCGCGGCATATGATAGCTCGAGGTCACGACGATCAGGGTCGAGAAGCCGTGTTTCGCTGCCCAGGCTTGCGTCTCGGTGGCATTGCCGATGGTGTCCTGGGCCTCGTAGCCGAGGTCGACGCAGCAATCGAACAGGCCTTCGCCGAGGCCAGCGAGTTGCCGTATCTCTGCGCCGGTCGTCTGGCGGTTGACGCCGGTCACGAGCAGCCTTTTGCCGAGGCCCTTCGCCAAAAGCTGGCCAGCCGCAGATATCCGGCTTTGCGTGCCGGTGAGCGCAACAATACCGTCAGCTTTCTGCACCGCCGAAGGTGCCGGATGCATGGCGGATCGGGCAAAAAGGAAAAAGCCAACCACCAGGGCTGCCACGAGTAGGCCAAATCCGAATCCAAGCCGCCATGCTCGCCGCATCGTCGTCATCAAGAAACGTCCATCCACCCGCCGGCTTCGCCCGCCGGCATAACGGGCCTCCCCATATCGCGACGCAACCTAATCCATTCGGCCGAGAAAGCGACTATGACAGCGGCATGCATGGATCTTTGGTGATTTTGGCCTTACCGGGCTGTTACTGGCGCGCATGCAATATGCGATAAACACCGAAGCGCGATGTCAGCATGCACAGCCCGGCGATCACCACCACGACGAAGCCGAGCAGAACGTAGCCGGGCGTATCCAGCGCTCCCGTGCCGACCAGGCGCCGCATTTCTGCAATGGTTACAGTTCCCCCGCCGAGCAGTTCCATCATGGCCGGCATCGTGAAGAAGACGGCCATCGCACAAATGGCCCCGACGAAGCCGGCACGAATGCCGAGCGACAAAAAGTGGCGCTCGAACTCACGTGCAATGAAACGGTCGGTAGCGCCGACGAGATGCAGCACCTCGACGATCTCGCGGTTGGACGCCATTGCGCTGCGCGTTGCCGAAATGATGATCGCAGTCGTAGCAGAGGCCACCAGCAGCAGAATGGCGAGACCGCCGAGCGCAAACGAGCGCGTCACGGTGCGGATCTGCTGCTGCCAGTGCCGGTGATCGTCGAGCGTGACGCCCTTGAACTGCGTGGCCAGAGTCTGCCGCAACGCAGGGATATCCGGCGGATTGGTGCGGTCGAGCTCCAGCGCAACGAGACGCGGCACCGGCAAGGTGCTCAGAATGTCGAGCTGGCCGAGCCACGGCTCGAGCAGCGCATTCGATTCGTCAACGCTCAGCGCGCGCGCCCCGCGGACGCCCGGCTGGCGGTTCAGGAAGGCGACGACGTCGTTCAGCGCACCTTCCATGTTCGGGATGTCTTTGGGCTCGAGCTGAACCGTCACCTCGCTGGCAATGTCCCTCAGCCAGGCCGCGGCGGACTGGTTCATCATGTAGACGGCGCCCGCGGTGAGGCAGGCGAAGAAGCACATGATCGAGACGACAAGGGTGAGGGAGCGACCGGTCACCGAGCCTGCGGGCACGATGGGGGTGGTCGCCGGATCGCGATTGGCGGCCCGCGCCGGCGCATACGCTTCGCGGCGCGTCGAGACGGTCGGGCTCTGTGTCACCGGCTCGAACTGGGGCACGTGGGGCGGACCGGTCGGCGCGTCTGCGACCTCGTAGGCGCCGAAGTCACCGGACGCCGAGCCGAAGCGCGACGAGGCCGTCGGTCTGTCATACGATCCTGACATGCCCCTCGTGTAGCTCCAGACGCGGCGCCTTGTACTGCCGCATCAGTTGATGATCGTGGGTGGCAATCACGACGGACGTTCCCAGGCGGTTCAGCTCGATGAAGAGCCTGAGCAGCCGGCGCGCCATTTGCGGGTCGACGTTGCCAGTGGGCTCGTCGGCCAGCAGCAGCTCGGGCTTGCCTATCACAGCGCGCGCGATGGCCGCCCGCTGTTTCTCACCGCCCGACAAAACCGACGGGAACGCGTGCATCCGCTCACCGAGCCCCACCCACTGCAGCAGATCGGTGACATCCTCCTTGTAGTCGGAAACGCGCTTGCCGACCACCCGTAACGGCAGGGCCACGTTCTCCCACGTGGTGAGATGATCGAGAAGCCGGAAGTCCTGGAAGACGATGCCGATCCGACGCCTGAGCTGCGCGCGGCGTGCAGGCGTGATGCGGCCGACGTCCTGATCGAAGATGTGGAGCTGGCCGCGTGTCGGCGTAAGCGACATGAACAACAGCCTGAGAAGCGAGCTCTTACCGGCGCCCGAGGGACCCGTGAGAAAGTGGAACGAGCCAGGCTTCAGGTGAAACGTCACCTCGCGCAGGACTTCCGGCCCCCGCCCGTATTTCAGCCCGACATTCTCCAACCGGATCACGCCTCGACCACCCCCCGTGATTCTCCGTATGGCCACTTTATGCGAAATGCACCGGAGCTGATCAATCGCAGGATTGTGGCGGGCTCGTGTGCTTGGCTGGCCTGAGGATGAGCGGGCCGGCGGAAGGGCAAGCGCCGGCAGCGGCCTGAGCGGGCCGCATCTCGTGTCTCGGAGCCCTTGCGGCAACGCAGGCTGCCATGCCGCAGGAATGGCCTTTTCCTTCGGTTGCGGCGGTGTGCTAATCAGCCGATATGTAAGGCCAATCCGAGCATGAGCAGCCCCGAGGAACTTGTATGAGCGCAGGCAACGGCGAAAACGATCGCATCAAAGTCGTCTTCTCGCCGGAAGAGATCGCGAGGCGAATCGATGCGCTGGCGAAGCGGATCGCGGAGCAGAACCTGGAGCGGCTGCTGGTGGTCGCAATCCTCAAAGGCAGCTTCGTGTTCGCGGCGGATTTGATCCGCGCCCTGCACCGGGTCGGCCTGGAGCCAGAGGTCGACTTCATGTCGCTGTCCAGCTACCGCAAGAGCACGAGATCGTCCGGAAAGGTGGAAATCCTGCGGGACGTCGAAATGGACGTCACCGGCCGCAACGTGCTGATCGTCGACGATATTCTCGAGTCGGGCCGGACGCTGGCGTTCGCCAAGGACCTCATCACGGCGCGCGGCGCCCGCAAGGTGCTGACCTGCGTGTTGTTGGACAAGCCGGTCCGCCGGGCCGTCCAGGTGAGCGCGGACCTCGCGGCATTCGAATGTCCGAACGTCTTCGTGGTAGGCTACGGAATGGATCTCGCGCATCGCTACCGCGAGCTGCCATTCGTGGGACAGCTGTCGACGGTCTGACCGCAGGCCCTGCTCCCCCACCTCGCAGGGAGGGAACATGGCGCGCATTCTTCTGGTCGACGACGATCCCGCAACCTTGGACTTCATTGGCCGGGCTCTCTCGGCTGATGGGCATGAGGTGCTGAGCTGCGCTGATGCGCAGGAGGCGCTACAGAAGCTCTCCGCTGGTCCTGTCGATCTGATGCTGACGGACCTCGGGATGCCGGGCCTGGACGGTCTGGGGCTGGCCAGGCGCGCAGCGAAGGCGCTCCCCAGCATCCGCATATTACTGATGTCGGGCTTCGCGAGCCCCGACCTGCCCGCAGCGCAGGCCCTGCCGATCGCTGGGTTCATCAGCAAGCCGCTGTCGCTCGAGCAGGTTCGCTCTGCCGTCCGTTCGGCGCTCGTCTAAGCTATCCGCGCGAAGCGCGAACGCAGGCTCAACCGCTCACGGTGGAGGGTGTAGAGCCCCGCCCCCATGACGATGGCGATCCCGATGAAGGTGATGTTGTCGGGCAGCTCGGCGAAGACGAAATAACCCGAGATGACGGCGAGCGGCGTCGCCACGTACCGGAACGGCGAGACCACGGCCATATCCCCGGCGCGCATTGCCATCACCGTAAAGAAGGTGCCGGCGGAAACGGTGACTCCCGCAATGATGAGCAGAATGAGGAGGTCGGCGGTCGGCATCCGCCACGATTCGAACGGCATCAGAACGAGGCCACCCAGCGTCACGCTGACCGCCGAGTAAGACGTGAGCAGCAGTGCCGGCAGGCTCAAGCCGATGTGCCGCGTCAGCAGATCGCGCATTGCCACGCACAGCACGGATCCCATCACGAACAGCGCTGCCCAATCGAATGCGGCGCCGCCCGGCCGGATGATGATGAGCACGCCGGTGAGGCCCGCAACCAGCGCCATCCATCTGCGCCATCCGACGGGCTCGGCCAGGAACAGCGCCGCACCGGCCGTGATCGCCAAGGGCGCGAACTGGCTGATCGCGCTGACCTCGGCGAAGGGCAGGCGCAGCAGCGCCATGAAGAAGAACAGCGTTGCGCCGACGTCGCCGACGGCCCTCAGCAGCATGGGCGGGGTGGCGACGAGGTAAGCGCGCCGCAGCGCACCGGTGATGTACGCGACACCCAGCGTGAGGGCACTGGTGAACAGACCGCGCACGAACATCATCTCGCCCGGCGGCAGCTCCTGGCCCGCGAACTTGATGATGGAATCTCCCGCCACGAAGCTCGTCATGGCAGCGATCATCGACAGGATGCCGCGCAGGTTGTCGCTGCCGGCCGCAACCGATCTCAGGGACGACAGCATGGCGGTGTGCAGGTGACCTCCGCGGTCCCGCTCCGTCGTCTTTGGAGCGGGCAAACCGGCCTACTCTATGGCTGGCCCCCGAAACCGGCAAGCGTCGGAAACAAAGGCAGATGAGGGGTCGGCGCGCACTGGGTGCCCGGGCAAGAATTCCTCGACCTCAGCCCTTGGCCCGCAGTGGATGCTTGCGGACCGTCACAATGGATGCCAATGACGGCCCAGCGGTGCCTGCCGAATTACGGCCTCTTTGCAATGAACGGTCGGCCCATTGCGGGCGGCGGCTATTGCCCGGGTTCGGCGTAGTGCCTAAAGTAGCATTGAGATTAGTGAATAAGAACAAGACACTCTCAAGGCATGGATCGACTGTTTGCTGCGGGCCGGCGCTGAATGATACTGGAATGTCGTGATCTCGAGCGCTCGTTTGGCGGCCTGAAGGCGTTGCAGGGAGTAACGCTCAGCATCGACAAGGGCGAGATCTTCGGTCTCGTTGGCCCGAACGGCTCAGGCAAGACGACCATCGTCAACTCCATCACAGGCTTCTATCCGCCCGATCGCGGCAACATCCTGTTCGAGGGGAAGGACATCACGGGCATCCGCCCGCACAATGTGGCGCGGCTCGGTATTGCGCGCACGTTCCAGAACCTCGCGCTCTTCCGCGGCATGAGCGTGCTCGACAACGTCATGATGGGCCGTCACATCCATATGCGCCCATCGGCGTTGGCATCGCTCTTCTACTGGGTATGGGCGGAGCGCGACGAGATCCGCCAGCGCGAGCTCGTCGAGGATACGATCGACTTCCTGCAGCTTCAGGACGTTCGCGATCTGCCCATCGAAGTTGTCCCGCTCGGATTGCAGAAGCGCATCGAGCTGGCACGCGCGCTGGTCTCCGAGCCACGTCTTCTCATTCTGGATGAGCCCATGGCGGGCATGAACCAAGAGGAGAAGGAGTACATGGCCCGCTTCATCCTGGATGCACGCGAGGAGAGGGGCCTGACAGTTCTGCTCATCGAGCATCACATGGACGTGGTCTCGGCGTTGTGCGACCGCATGACGGTGCTGAGCTACGGCGAGCAGATCGCATCCGGCACGCCCGCTGAAGCTCTTTCAAATCCCGCTGTGGTCGAAGCCTATCTCGGAACGAAGAGACGCCATGCGGCCTGAGGGGAGCACGGCCAAAGCCGTCGAACTGGGTTTGGATCTTGCCTCGCGAGATCCGGACGCGGTGCCGCGCGAAAACGCCGGGCTGGACTCCGGGACGTTGATCTCGTTGCTCGCGAAAAACGCCGAGACGCACGGCTCGAGCATCGCCGTACGCGAGCGAGATCGCGGTATCTGGCAAGAGTTCACATGGAGCGACGTTCTCTCCGAGGTTCTGGCTTTCGCGGCAGCCCTTGAGGCTCGCGGTTTCCGGGCGGGCGACGGCATTCTGGTGATCGGCGACAATCGCCCACGGCTCTATTTCGGCATGCTGAGCGCCGCGGCCCTGCGCGGCTACCCGGCACCAGTCTACCCGGATGTACCGCCTGACGATCTCGAATACTACGCCGGCAGCAGCCGTGCGCGCTTTGCGCTCGCTGAAGATCAAGAGCAGGTCGACAAGCTGCTCGAGTTGCGCAACCGGGCCGGGCTGCCCGAGTTCATTGTCTACGACGACCCGCGCGGGCTGTGGAACTACACCGAGCCCGGGCTGCTCTCCTGGGAGGACCTCGTCCGCGAGGGCGCTGAGCGCCTCGCCCGCGAGCCCGGGCTCAAAGAGGATCTCATCAAGCGAGCCAAGCCGACGGACGCCGCGGTGTTGCTCCATTCCTCCGGCACGACGGGGAAGCCAAAAGGCGTCGTGCTGCAGCATCGGCGCGTGATCGCCGCCGCGCGCAATGCGGAGAAGGCGGATTACTTCCGGGCCGGTGATGAGCTGATGGCCTATCTCCCGATGGCCTGGGT
>DASVDU010000179.1:0-45802 GCA_036380915.1 Hyphomicrobiaceae bacterium
GGCCCGTCGAGCCGCGGGATCACCACCTCGACCCCATATTCGTTGACCGACAGGCCCGAGCGGCGGACCTTCTCGACCAGGCTCACCAGCGGGCAGCCGAATGCCACGAGATCCGCCAGCGTGTGCCGCTTGAGCGTTGCCTGGCCGGCCGAGAAGAACTGCTCCGCGGCCGGATTGGCGTAGATGATCCGCTCTGCCTCCGCGAGCGTCAGGATGGGATGCGGCAGCGCGGCGAGCAGCAGGTCGTGCTGGATATGCCGCGGGCCGCCGGTGCTCGACTGGGGGCGCTCGCGCGCAACAGCGCTGCTCATGCCGCAAGCTCCTCTGCCTGATCGTAAAACGCCGCGAGGCCGCGCAGGACGCGCTCGGCATCGTCGTCTTGGCAAAGGCGCGCCCGCCACGCCTTCACAACATCCAGGGCAGCCCCGCTCTGCTCCAGATACCAACCGATGTGCTTGCGGGCATTGCGGAGGCCGAGCGCGCGCCCGTAATGGGACAGCATGGCGTCGACGTGCTCCGCCGCGATGCCGCCCTGCTCGGCGCGTGCGGGAGCGCCGGGATCGCTCCCCACCTTCAGCGCTGCCGCAATCCGCCCCGGCAGCCATGGCGCCCCGTAGGCACCACGCCCGATCATGACGCCATCGGCGCCCGAGGCCTCCAGAGCACGCCGGGCCTCGGCAACAGACGAAATATCGCCGTTGACGATCACCGGGATGGCGACCGCGTCCTTCACCCGGCGCACGAACGCCCAATCGGCCTGCCCCTTGAAGAACTGGCAGCGAGTCCGCCCGTGAACTGTGATGAGTTGCACACCCGCCTTTTCAGCCATGCGGGCCAGCTCCGGCGCGTTGAGGTCGTTATGGTCCCAACCCATGCGCATTTTGAGCGTGACCGGAACCGTCACGCTCTTCACCACCGCCTCGATGAGCGACAGAGCGTGCACGGGATCGCGCATCAGGGCCGAGCCCGAGAGCTTGCCCGTGACCTGGCGGGAGGGGCAGCCCATGTTGATGTCGATGATGTCCGCCCCGAGGTCTTCGGCGATTCTGGCGCCCTCGGCCATCCAGCGCGCTTCGCGACCGGCGAGCTGGATCACGAACGGAGAGATCCCCTCCCCCACGGCCCTACGGAGGACATCCCGTCTCTGGCGGGCCAGCTCCTCGCTGGCAACCATCTCGGAGACGACGAGGCCGGCGCCGAGCCGGTGTGCGAGCCTGCGGAAGGGGAGATCCGTGACGCCGGACATGGGCGCCAGCACCACGCGATTGATCAGTTGACGAGACCCGATGGCGAGCGGACCTTGGAGCAGCTGCATGGATCTCGTGCCTATTATTTAATCAGGTTTCATTCATGCTGAATGGTTGGGCAGATTAGGACAGGACTTCGTCTTTCGCAACTGCGAATATGAGTTTCGCGCCGTCGTTGCGCCCAGTGCATCGGACGGCTAAGGCATCTCGGCCAATAACAAACGGCTAAGGCATCTCGGCCAATAACAAAGTGCCATACTGTACCAGCGCCGGAGGTGAGGTGTGCAGGTTTCCGTGCTGATCGTCGCCGCAGGTCGCGGCACGCGCGCTGCCGGCTCGCAGGTGCCGAAGCAGTATCGGCAGCTTCGGAATAAGCCAGTTCTGACGCGCGCGATCGAGGCGTTCGCGAAGCACCCGGCGATCAGTGCCATTCAGGTCGTCATCCACCCTGACGACCGCGCGCTTTACGCGGCATGCTGTGCCGGCATCGCCGCCGACCTTCAAGAGCCGGTTGATGGCGGCCCAACACGTCAGGACTCGGTGCGTGCCGGGTTGACAGCTCTTGCCGGAGCCGCCCCGGATCTGGTCCTCATCCACGATGCTGCGCGCCCGCTGATCGAGGCGGGGCTGATCGACCGGGTGCTCGCGGCGCTGAGGGAGCATGACGGGGCGATCGCGGCGTTGCCCGTGAACGACACGCTGAAGCGATCTGGCGCGGACGGCTCCATCGCGGAGACCGTCTCACGCGAAGGCCTCTGGCGCGCACAGACCCCGCAAGGCTTCCGTTACAAGCCGATCCTCGAAGCACACCTTGCAGCGCATACCCAGGGCCGATCGGATTTCACGGACGACGCCGCGATCGCGGAATGGGCAGGGCTGAAGGTCGCGCTCGTCCCCGGCAGCGCGCAAAACATCAAGCTGACCGATGAGGAGGACTTCGCTTTGGCAGAGCGTCTGATCGCGCCCTCCGAACAGATGGAGTGCCGGACTGGTACAGGGTTCGACGTCCACCGTTTCTCCGAGGGCGATCACGTCTGGCTGTGCGGTGTCCGGATCGCCCATGACAAAGGCCTCACAGGCCACTCGGACGCCGATGTCGGATTGCACGCGCTGACGGATGCGATCCTCGGCGCCATCGGCGATGGCGACATCGGCCAGCATTTCCCGCCATCCGACCCGAAATGGGCAGGCGCTGCCTCCCACATCTTCCTGCGTGACGCCGCCCGCCGGGTGACGGAACGCGGCGGCAGGATTGCCAACGTCGACGTGACCTTGCTCTGCGAGGCGCCCAAGATCTCACCTCATCGCGAGGCGATGCGCAACATGATCGCCGAGATCCTAGAGATCGCCGTCGAACGGGTCGGCGTGAAGGCAACGACCACGGAAGGGCTTGGGTTCACCGGACGCCGGGAAGGCATAGCTGCCATGGCCAGCGCCACGGTGCTGCTGCCTCCGTGCAACCCCTCCTCCTGAATCGTCGGACGTGGGAGCAACTTACCTTGCGTCAGCGGTAAGAATCGCTGATCAAGGACAAAGCGTTGTATCTCCACTGGCGAAGCCAGGAGCTTCCGATGAACATCATGACCCAGGAGCCGGACTCCGCCGCCGCCGAGCTTGCGAACATCGCGGAGACGACCTCCTCGAGCTGCATTGCGACGCGCGTGCGCCAGCTCAGCCGTATCATCACGCGCGTCTACGACGATGCCATGCGCCCGCTCGGCATCACCGCGAGCCAGTTCACGCTTCTGACACAGCTCGCTCAGCAGGATGGCATCACCGCGGTCGAGATCGGCTTCACGCTCGACATCGAGAAGTCGACCTTATCGCGCAACCTGAAGCGGCTGCTGGCACTCAACCTGATCCTGATGGACCCGCCGGCGGGGCGGCGCGGCCGTGGCCTGCATCTGACCGAAAAGGGCCGGCGGGTAATCAAGGAGGCCTATCCCGTCTGGTTGGCTGCTCAGCAACGCGCTGTCAGCGTCCTGGGACCCGAGAGCCGGGCCACGCTTGACACCCTCCTTCATCAGGCCGAGAAGCTGGCTGTTGCGTGAGGCTGGTATTTCCGCGGGTGTAGGCGTCTCAGCGATAGCCGATCCTGTAGCCTCTCGCCCAGCTTTTCGAGCCGGCCTCTCTCCGCGAGGGAGGAGGTGAAGGGGCGCAGGCTGCTCGTGCTTCAATATCGAGCGGAACGGGCCTAGACTTCGCATCGGGCTGTTCGAGCGGCGCCAGTGGTGCGGAGGTTTCATGTTCCCTGCGGATCTCGTCGACGAAGCGCGACAGCTGATCGGCCTCCTGCGCGACCACAAGCTGATGCTCGTGACCGCCGAGAGCTGCACGGGCGGCCTGATCTCTGGAGTCCTCACCGAAATTCCCGGCTCGTCTGACGTCGTGGAGCGCGGCTACGTGACTTACTCCAATGCTGCCAAGGTCTCCTGCCTCGGCGTCGATCCCCAGCTCATCGCGACCCATGGTGCGGTGAGCGAGGAGGTGGCGCGCGCCATGGCTTCAGGCGCGCTGGCGCACTCGCAGGCGGATATCGCCGTGTCTGTGACGGGCGTGGCGGGCCCTGGTGGCGGGTCAGTGGAAAAGCCGGTCGGCCTTGTCCACTTCGGCGCCGTCCGCAAGGGGCAGCCGGTCCTGCATTTGGAGAAGAGGTTCGGCGACCTCGGGCGCTCGGCCATCCGCATCGAAAGCGTGCGGACAGCGCTGGATCTGGTGAAAGCCGCCGTCAGGCTCGAGTGAGAGCTGGGCCTTCATCGCCGTAGATTTCGTCGGCGCGGGCTTCGAAGGCCTCGGCGAATTTGCGGAAGGCCCTGTCGAACAGAGCGCCCATCATCATGCCGAGCGCCATCGACCGGAACTCGTATGCGATGGAGAATTCCACGCGACATCCATCAGGGTGAGGACGGAACCCCCATGTGTTCTCAAGATGCCGGAACGGGCCGTTGACGTAGCTGACGAAGATCTCCTGCTTTACCCGGTCCAGCCGGACGCGTGTCGTGAACGATTCGTTGATCGGGCCGTAGCCGACGGTCATCGTGGCGAGGATCTCCTCGGTGCCGTCCTGCTTCAAACCGCGCGAATGCAGAACGAGCTTCTCGCAAAGCGGCAGGAACTCCGGATAGCGCTCCACGTCCGAGACCAGCTCGAACATCTCCCGCGGCGAGTGCTTCACGATGCGTTGTGTGCGGAATGATGGCATCGGCAGATCAGTAGCGAACCATTCGATTCAAGATATCGCGAGTCCGCGCGCCGACCCTATTGCGGCCAATCATCACGCGCGGGGCAAAGTGCGTCGGACGGGCGCGGCTCACCCGGCCTGCCCCATGGCGGCGAGGCGTGCCGCCCGGAGGCGGGCGAAGTCGTCACCTGCGTGGTAGGACGACCGCGTCAACGGGCTGGCGGAGACCAGCAGGAAACCCTTCGCATAGGCGATCCGCTCGTAGGACTTGAACTCCTCCGGCGTCACGAACCTCTTCACCTCGGCGTGCTTGCGCGTCGGCTGGAGGTACTGACCGATGGTGAGGAAATCCACGTCGGCGGTCCGCAGGTCGTCCATGAGCTGCAGCACCTCCTCGCGTTTCTCGCCCAGGCCGACCATGATGCCGGACTTCGTGAACATGGTCGGGTCGAGCTCCTTCACCCGTTGCAGGAGCCGGAGCGAATGGAAGTAGCGCGCGCCTGGGCGGATCTGGAGATAAAGCCCTGGCACCGTCTCCAGGTTGTGATTGAAAACGTCGGGCTTGGCCTCGACCACCACCTCGAGCGCGCCGTCCTTGCGCAGGAAGTCGGGCGTCAGCACCTCGATCGTGGTGCCAGGCGTGCGCTCGCGGATGGCGCGGATGACGGCCGCGAAGTGCCCCGCACCACCGTCCGCGAGATCGTCACGATCGACCGAGGTGATAACCACGTGCTCAAGCCCGAGCTTTGCCACCGCCTCCGCCACGTTGGCAGGCTCCTGTGGATCAAGAGGTCGCGGCAATCCGGTTCGGACATTGCAGAAGGCGCAGGCTCGCGTGCACGTGTCGCCCATGATCATCATGGTCGCGTGCTTCCGCTCCCAGCATTCGCCGATATTGGGGCAACCAGCCTCTTCGCAGACCGTGTGCAGCCCCTGCTCGCGCACGATGCGCTTCGTCTCGACATAGCCCGGCGAACCCGGTGCTTTGACTCGAATCCACTCCGGCTTGCGCAGTATCGGCGTGTCCGGCTTGTGCGCCTTTTCAGGGTGCCGGGGGCGCATATCGACGATCGTAACCATGCACGAGGGCTCGTGATCTCATCAGCAGTCTTAGACTGCGGTTGTCTACAAGGTGGCCCGTTCGGCCCCGATGATCAACCGGCATGTCGCCGCGGATCGGCGACGGCTGCCATGCTCATTTGGCAATGGCACGGGCGAGCAATGTCACAGCAATGGCCCCTATGGTGGCCACTGCGACCTGATCGAGGAAGGCGCTGCCCAGCCCGAAGCTGAAGCCGAGCAGGCCGTGGATGACGTATGCGCCGACGAGCGCGCCGAGGCAACCGACGATGAGATAGCGAATAAGTCCGCGCTGGCCGAACAGCATGCCGGTGATCCAGCCGGCCACCAATCCGACCACGATGAACGTGAGCCAGGGAGAATACGTCCCGAAATCCAACGCGTCTTCTCCGTGTCGCTGCCGGCACGCCCTATGGCTAACTCCTGTCTGATGATGTCACGATTCGGCTGCGCTTGGCGGCACGGCTTTCAGCTCTCACAAACGTAGGCCACGGTGCGGATACGCCGGTCCCGCAAGTTCTGCACCAGGTTGCGAGCCATCAAGGGGAAATCATTCCCAAGGAACGTCTGGAATGTGACGGCTGGAGCTGATTGAGCCATTCGGGCAACCATCGCCTCGAACCAACGCGCGCTCTCCTCAGTTGAGTCCACCACCTGCAGGACCGTCATTCCGGCACCTGTCAGCAGCAGGGACATTTCATCGGGCGTAGCCAGATGGCTGATCGACGGATCGCGCGCCCAAGGGACCGGGAACAGCACCTCGCCGCCTTCTCCCTGCAGGACATCGTAAACGCCAAACCGCGCACCGGGCTTCAGGACGCGCTTGGCCTCGGCATACATCTTGTCCTTCGCCGCGATATTCATGGCTACGTGAATCGTAACGGCCGCGTCGAACTCGGCGTCGCCAAACGGCAGATCGGTCGCGTCACCTTGCCGGAATGCGACGCGATCACCCAAACCAACCCAGTTACTGAGAGTGGTGGCGGCTTCGCAGAATTCTGGGGTCAGATCGATGCCCGTCACGCGACAGCCATAGGTCTCGGCGAGAGTCCGCGCCGGCCCACCGAGCCCGCTACCGATGTCGAGGACGTGCGACGTTGCACTCAGATTCAATGACTGAGCGAGCTCGAGCGTGGCCTGGCGGCCGCGAATGTGAAATTCATCAACGGTCGCCAGATCGGCGGTGGTCAGGTTGTCGATGACCTTCCCGGCATTGCGCAGCCTGTCCGCGATCGCCTTCGCCAAGTCGCCGCCGCCAGCATAGTGGCGTGCCACCACGTCGCTCATCGTCGCCTCCGGCCATCGCGGATGATCTGGCCATTATGGCATGAGCGAAGTGCGGGCAGAAGAGCGTCCGATCGGGAGGTCTACCGGATCAGGTATGAATCACCCGGCCGAAGGCGTCGAGCACACTCTCGTGCATGGTCTCGGAGAGCGTCGGGTGCGGGTAGACCGTGTGCATCAGGTCCTCCTCCGTCGTCTCGAGTTGCATGGCGGTGACGAAGCCCTGGATCAGCTCCGTGACTTCAGGCCCGACCATGTGCGCGCCGAGCAGCTGCCCGGTCTTCGCGTCGAATATGGTTTTCGTCATGCCCTCCGGTTCGCCGAGCGCGATCGCCTTGCCGTTGGCGCGGAACGGGAATCGGCCGACCTTCAGCTCGTAGCCAGCTTCCTTGGCCTTTGCCTCCGTCAGGCCCACTGAGGCGATCTGCGGGTAGCAATAGGTGCACCCCGGAATTCTCAGCTTGTCCATCGGGTGGGTCGGCAGACCCTTGATGGTCTCGACGCAGAGCACACCTTCGTGCTCAGCCTTGTGGGCGAGGAGCGGCGGCCCGGCAACGTCGCCGATGGCGTAGATACCCGGCACGTTGGTGCGGCCGAGACCATCCGTGACGATCGCGCCACGCTCGACTTTCACCCCGAGCTTCTCGAGCCCCAGGTTCTCGACGTTGCCGACCACCCCCACCGCGGAAATCAGGCGCTCAGCGGTGATCTGCTCGCTCTTCCCGTTGCCGAGATCCACAGTGGCTGTGATGCTGTCTTTGCCCTTTTCCACCTTTGTCACCGACGCGCCGGTCAGAATGCGCATTCCCTGGCGTTCGAACTGCTTGCGGGCGAAAGCGGCGATCTCCGCATCCTCGACGGGCAAGATCTGCGGCAGCAACTCGACGACCGTCACCTCCACTCCGAACGTGCGATAGAACGAGGCGAACTCGATGCCGATGGCGCCCGACCCCATCACCAGCAGCGATTTCGGCATCGCAGGCGGAACCATGGCCTCGAAGTAGGTCCAGATCAGCTTGCCGTCGGGCTCAATGCCGGGCAGCACGCGCGGGCGCGCACCAGTCGCGACGATGATGTGCTTGGCCTGGTAGGTCCCCGTACCGAGCACGCCTTTCGGCGGAGATATGGCGGGCTGCATCGGCTTCTTCTTCGTCTCGGACACGACGAGCTCGCCCGGCTTGCTGATCGTCGCTTCGCCCCAGATCACGTCGATCTTGTTCTTCCGCATCAGGAAGCCGACGCCGCTGTTGAGCTGGCTGGAAACGCCCCTCGACCGCTTGACGATTGCGCCGGCGTCGAACCCGAGCTTCCCCTCGATGCTCAGGCCATAAGCCCCGGCGTGCTCCGCGTTGCGGTAGACCTCGGCTGACCTCAGGAGCGCTTTGGTCGGGATGCAGCCCCAGTTGAGGCAGATGCCGCCCAGGTGTTCACGTTCGACGACGGCAGTCTTGAACCCGAGCTGGGCAGCCCGAATGGCCGCCACGTAACCGCCGGGGCCAGTACCGATCACAACGACGTCGTAGGAATTATCCGGCATGACGATCCTGTCAGATGAGAGAGTGCGCCCAAAATAAAAGCTCCGCGCGCGAGCCCGGAGCCTTCATACATGCGCAAGCGATCTTTCGCTACCTGGGCCTCGCAACCCCTACGAATCAGACGTGGCAGCGGGCCCCGAGATACACGTTCAGCAGGTAATTATATCGATCGACGTCGGCCTGAGTCTGTTGCGACAGCTTCTTGCCCGCGCTCGCGGCCTCCACCTTGGGACGAATTCCCTTGGCGTCGAGCCTGTTCAGCTCTGCACGTACCGACTGGCAGCTGTAACCCGCAGGCAGGGGCCGGGCACCCGGGTCGCCATAAGGCCCAGCATTGCTCGCGCAGCCGGCCAGTGCGACGACGGCCGCCAATATGGCCCCATGTTTCAAGACCTTAGTTGTCCCCCGTCGAACCAATGTCGCCTCCCGGCCCAGCGCTAACGAAGTGCAAATCGTGTTCACCACAGTCACGCTGCTTTCGCAAGTCCCAGCGCAGCAATGCAGCAACAGAGCCTGTCGATTTCGCCGCTCATATTCTTGTGAAGTCTCCAGGTGGACGCTGAGGATACAGTGCCCTGCGCAAGATCAATCCGTAGTGCGATTGACCACCACCTCGCCGCGATCCCGCCTTCGCGCAAACTGCGTCACCTGGCCCGAGGCGAGCATGCGGGCCTGCTCGATCCAGTTCTCCCGCTCGATCTGCCCTTTGACCTCGAGCGCCTTGCTGACCCGCGCCACATCGGCTGCCGTCCAGTTCGCGATCTGCTCATAGGTCCAGTAGCCCATGCCGTTGAGGCGCTTCTCGAACAGCACGCCGATGCCGCGGATGCGCTTCAAGTCGTCCGGGCGCGCGGCCAGCCGCTCACCAGGACCGATGCCGACCGCGCTCTCCTGTTTGGCCCCGACGAGAGCCTCGGAGCGGACTGAACGAAGCGTGCTGAGGTCGACCTTGCGCGGCTGGCCCTCTTCCGGCCTGGGCGGCGGTGATGCACCATCGGTCTTGGCAGCCTGCGCCTCGCGGATCGCCTCGGCGAGCTGAGTCGGGCGCGGGCGCGCGGACGCAGCTTGCTTCAGATCGAACTCGCGCGCGTAGGCGGTTTCCCCCCCACTGGCGAGGAGGTGCGCCTGCTCGATCCAGTTCTCGCGCGAGATGCGGCCATCGCTTCCCATGAGGTGCTCGAAGCGCGCAACGTCCAATGCCGTCCACTGCGCGATCTGTTCATATCGCGTCACCCCTTGCGCATTGAGCAGGTGCTCGATGTCCTCGCTGACGCGCCTGATACGCTGCAGGTTATCCCTGCCGGCCGTTGCGGCGGCACGTCGCGGTTGTGCGGCGCTGACGGCGGCGGCCACGGCTTCCGCAACGCCGGATGCCTCGGTCGGCTGCGAGACAGATGCGGCCGTCGCAGCGGTTGCCGGCATTTCATCACCTTGGTCGGCCGCGGGCTTCGCAACGAGGCCCACGTGGCCGCGGCGGGAAAAGGCGGTTTCATTGCCGCCCATCAGGATCTGCGCCTGCTCGATCCAGTTCTCCCGCTCGATCCGGCCGCGGAAGCCGAGGGCCTGACTGATGAAGCGCACGTCCTCTTTCCGCCACGCTGCGATATCGGCGAACCGGCGCACGCCGAGCGCGTTGAGGCGCTTCTGGAGCGCGGCGTCGATGGCGCGTATGCGGGTGAGATCATCCAAGCCGGCCGCAGGCGCCGCCGGGGCGGATTGGTTGGTGGTCGGAGCATGCATGCGCGGGTCGACCGTACTCGCCTGCCCCGATGCGCCGGAAGTGGACGGGATGGGGTGCGCCCTCGGCTCGGCATCGGCCGATTTCTCGCGTGCCGCCGCCTGGCGACGGGCCGTTGCGGCGGCCAATGCTGCCGCGGCAGCGGCAGACGTCCCGATGGACCTGGAGGAATGCTCGAGCCGTGGAACCGCGGGCTCCTCGCGCGCAGGTGTTGGAGCTGATGCTGCTGGGCTCGTTGCTACCTGTGCGGGAGGTGCGTGCTCTCGGCCCGGGGGTGGTTTGACCGCTGGCGCTGAACTGGACGGAACAGAAGCTACTCCTCCATCAGGTTGTCCTTCCCGGCCGCTTTCTGAGGCGGATGCAGGCACCACGCCCACGGATGCCTCGATGGGCGCTCCGCCGGCTGTTGCTGCCATAGGAGGCGGATCGGGCAGCCGCTGCGGCGGCACTGGTGCGACGGTCCCCCGAGGGGCGATCCCCGCCGGGGCCCTGGCGAAGAACACTCGCCTGATGAGGCAACCCGTGAAGGTCCCTAGAAAATAGGCACCCAGCAGCAACAGGCCGGTCTCCCACAGCAGAGAAGTCATCGGTGATTCCCCAATAGGCGCAACTCGCTCCGCAGGAGCCGGCTATCACTCTTTGACGCGATAGCAGGAGACCCAGCCGACGACCAGCCCGAGGGCAAACGCCAGCAATACGTACCAGAACAGCTTGGCAAGCAGGAAATCCATGTCCCTCGTTCCCCCTTCCGACCCGGTTTCGGCCGATCACTCGATGATGAGGATTTCAACCCGGCGGTTCATGGCGCGGCTCTCCGGCGTATCGTTTGCCGCTACGGGCCGTGTCGCGCCGTAGCCGACGGCACTGATCTTCTCGATGGGAACCCCGCGACTGACCAGATAATCGACCGCGGCTTTCGCGCGCTCTTCCGAAAGCACCTGGTTCCCTTCAGGGGAGCCCTCCGCGTCGGTGTGGCCTTCGATATGAATGCGGACGTTCGGGCAGGAGCGCGCGACTTCGAGCAGCCTCGAAAGCGTCTCCTTGCCGGTCGCGTTCAGTTTTGCGCTGGCGCGGGCGAAGTTGACCGTCCCGTGCAGCGTCGCGTTGGCGATGGCCCGTTGACACCGCCTGTCCGCCTCCAGATGCTCCGGAGCAACCGCGGCATGCTGCTCGGCCGCCGCGTCGGATGGAGGCTGTTGAACCGCAAGAGCCACCTCCTCGGACTCGGGCTTCGCCGCCGAAGCCTGCTTCGCGTCCGTATCGTCCGAGCCAGGAGTGTGCTGATCCGCGGCGGCATCCGCCTCGGCTCGGCGACGGGCCTCCTCTTCGGCGTGCGCCCGAGCCTCGGCTTCGGCCTTCTTCTGTGCTTCGGCGGCTGCAGCGGCTTCCTCCGCTGCCGCGGCCGCTCGGGCCTGCTCTTCCGCCTTGCGCAGACTTTCCTCCTGGCGCAGGCGCTCCGCTTCCGCAGCAAGGCGCGCTTCCTCCGCTGCCGCAGCCGCCCGGGCCTGCTCTTCCGCCTTGCGCAGATTTTCTTCCTGGCGCAGGCGCTCCGCTTCCGCAGCGAGCCGCTCTTCCTCCGCCTTTCGCGCTTCCTCCTCCGCTTTCAGCTTTGCGTCCTCTTCGGCTTTGCGGCGAGCCTCGGCTTCAGCCTTGCGCTTGGCCTCCTGCTCGGCCCAGATCATCGCGTCGGAACGGACCTCGATGGAATCGATGCCCCTGTAGCCGCTGGGCAGGTCCTTGAGCTGCTGCTGGATCAGGGTGACGACGGCCGCATCGGGCGCTTGGCCGACGATCGACAACTCGTTGCCGAGAATACGGACCTCACCACCACGCAGCCGCGCCAGGAGCCTGAGGCCGGTATCGCTCACCTTCGCCCACTTCTCCGAACGCGCGGCCTTGATCTCCATCCGGCTTACGATGTGCGCCTCCGGAAACAGCTTCGCAGCGGCCTGCTGGAGCTCCTCTTTCGTCTTCTCATCCGGCACGTCCCCTTCGAGGACAACCTGCTTTTCGGCGAAAGACGCACGCCAGCTGAGATCAGGCTCGGGCGGGGTATCGACGACGAGCCTCGCGTCCAGCTCGCAGGCCCGGTTGACAGCCGCGCGCAGCTCGTTGCGGACCGCTTCTGCGACCTGCTCATCCTCGGTGACACCGGCGAATATGAGCTTGTTGTCCACCATCTCGATGCGCCCGTTGCCGAGCTTCACGAGCGAGGCCATTCCGGACGTCATGCAGGTTTGCCAGCCGTCCGGCGCATTGGCTCCGAGCTTGAGACCGTCGGATATGTCGAGCTTCGGGAAGTAGGACTTCGCTGCCTTCACAAGCTCCGCGCGCGCAGCCTCGCTCGGCACATATCCCGTGAGAAGGAGCTTGTCGTTGTCGATTGCGGCCCCGATGGTGTAGGGGCTCACGGGCTTGATGGCCGGCTCGCGGAACTTGATCTTCTCATCCACCTTGATGGACTTGGGGATTCCCTCGCGCAGCGTCTCTCGCAAGAAATTCGCGGTCTCCTCCTTGGTGGCCAGCCCCGATATCAGCAGCTCCTTGCCCTTGATCTCGATGTCACCTTGCTCCAGTTGGGCAAGCTTGCCGAGCGCACCTACGGCGGCGCTCACGAGGCCATCGGGCTCACCCGCCGCAATACGCATCCGGTCGACGATCACCGCCTTCGGGAAAGCCTCCTGCGCAGCCGCGAACACCTCCTCGCGTGCATCTTCACTCGGGACGTAGCCGCCGAGCTGAAGCTGCGTGCCAGAGAGGCGCGCTGCCCAGATGTAGGGATCGACAACGGGTGGCTTGACCCTGTCCTGCTTCAGCGCAATGCCCTGAGGCAGGCCGGTTGCCAGGGCTGACTTGATGCTCCGGAAAGCGGCGGAATCCTCTGCTTCGCCGACGATCTCCAGGCCGTCGGACTCGAGCTGAACCGCCGCACCTGGCTTGAGCCGTGACAGCTGCTTCAGGCTGAAGCTGACCGCGCCGAGCCAGATCTCGGTGTCCGGCGCGCCGCGCGCGAGCTTCATGCGGTCCTGTACCTCGAGCTGCGGAAAAGTCGCCTTGGCTGCGCCGATGATCGCGCGCCGCGTCTGCTCGTTCGGCACGAAGCCCGTCAGCTTCAATCGATCGTCACGCAGCTGGGCCCGCCAGACGTAGTTCTTCTCCTCGGCGATGAGGTCAGTGCGATTGGAGACCTTGCGCACGCCCCACAGGGAGCTGGTGATCTGGTAAGCCTTGCGCCTCTCGTTCTCATCGGGCGCGATTCCGAGGAGCTTGCTGTCTCGCCCGGAGAATTCGACCTCGGCCCAGTCGAGCCCAGCCTGCGCGAGGGATTGGCGCGCCTCCTGCGCGAGCTCCGCTTCGATTTGGGCGAGGACGCCCTGCATGTTCATGACGCCGAGCAGGCCAAGGACCAGGACGCTTCCCACCAGCCAACGCAAGGGATTGCATCTCATGCCGCTCTTATCTCCCTCGTCCCCGCAATGGGCGCGCGCAATGCCTCGACCGATTTCTCGCTTAATCGTCGGGCTAGAACGTACGCAAGCGCGACTGCGATCGCCGCGTTCTGCCGTGCCCACCCAATGCCGTGGAAACTATAGTCAAGCGGCATGCCCAATGGAAGCTGGACAGAAGACGCGTTCGCTCACGCGCAAGCCAGCAATGGTCGCGTTTTCAACAGAATGAGCAACATTTGAACATCACAATTTGCACATACTTCGAAATATCGCTCACGACTGATGCCGCAGAATATCAGATGTACGCCCATTCTGATCCGGCAGCGACTTGTCTTGCTACTTTCGTACAGGGCGTCGGAGGCGCCCCAGTTCTTGCTTTCGTCGAAATATTGACAACGCCCATCCGCCTCCTATCGTGCGTTCAATCGCCCCATCCGGCACTGGCTGGCGTTTGATTGAGGATCGGGCATCAACTCCCGGGAGCAAATCCGTGCAAGACGTTCCGACGAAGCTGAAGCAGTACCAGACGTACATCGACGGCAAATGGTGTGATGCCGCCTCGGGCAAGACATTCCAGAGCAGCGACCCCTACACCGGCGAGCCTTGGGCTCTCATTCCAGAGTGCGATGCCATCGACGTGGACCGCGCCTGCAATGCCGCTCACCGCGCCTTCGAGAGTGGTCCGTGGCCGGCCATGACGCAGACGGCGCGCGGCCGGCTCTTACGCAAGATCGCCGGCCTCATCGAGAAGCACGGGGAGCATCTCGCCAAAATAGAAGTGAAGGACAACGGCAAGCTGATCTCGGAAATGTCCGCTCAGCTCAAGTATCTGCCGGAGTGGTACTATTACTATGCCGGCCTGGCGGACAAGATCACCGGCATGGTGATCCCCGTCGACAAGCCCGATCACTTCACCTACACCCTGCGCGAGCCGGTCGGCGTCTGCGGTCTGATCATCCCTTGGAACTCTCCGCTGCTGCTGGTCGGCTTCAAGCTGGCGCCTGCACTGGCAGCTGGCTGCACCGTCGTCATCAAGCCGTCGGAATACACTTCCGCATCACTGCTGGAATTCGTGAAGCTGGTGATCGAGGAAGCCGACGTTCCGCCCGGGGTGGTGAACGTCGTCACGGGATATGGCGCCACAGCCGGAGAAGCACTCGTCACCCACCCCAAAGTGGCCAAGGTGGCCTTTACCGGCGGGAGCGCGACGGGCTCGCGCGTTGCCTCGCTCGCCGCGGCGAGCTTCAAGAAGGTGTCGCTCGAGCTCGGCGGCAAGTCGCCGAACATCGTCTTCGACGACTGCATCATGGACGAGGCTGTCAACGGCGCGATCTCGGGCATCTTCGCTGCCACCGGCCAGACCTGCGTCGCCGGCTCGCGCCTGCTCGTACAGGAGAGCATCCACGACGCGTTCGTCGAGAAGCTCGTTGCCACGGCGAAGACAGCCAAGCTCGGCAATCCGATGAGCTTCGAGACGCAGGTCGGCCCCGTCACCACGCCACCGCAATATCAGAAGGTCCTCTCCTATATCGACATCGCCAAGAGCGAGGGCGCAAACTGCGTGCTGGGCGGCGGTCCGGCGGGCCCTGAGATGGGTGGCGGCAAGTACTTCGTGCAGCCGACCATCTTCACCGGCGTCGACAACAAGATGCGCATCGCGCAAGAGGAGGTCTTCGGCCCCGTTCTCTCAATCATCAAGTTCAAGGATGAGGAGGACGCGATCCGCATTGCCAACGACGTGATCTACGGGCTTGCGGCCGGTGTGTGGACGCAATCCGTCAAGCGCGCCACCATCATGCCGCGGCGTATCCGTGCCGGCACCGTTTGGGTCAACACTTATCGAGCGATGAGCTTTACGATGCCGTTCGGCGGCTTCAAAAGCTCAGGCCTTGGCCGGGAGAACGGCCAGACCGCCATCGACGAGTATCTCGAGACGAAAAGCGTCTGGGTGTCGACCGCCTCGAACACAGGCAACCCGTTTGTCATGAAGACATCTGCGCCGTCCTGATGTCGGCGAACGGGCTCGGGAGTGAGGGCGCGCCCGTTCGGGCCCTCCCATCACTCCCGTAACCACCTCTCTTCCTGTGGGCCCTCAGGAGAGATCAGGACGGATGTCAGCACATATCCCTGGCTCCGTCCGGAACTGAAATCAGTGCGGACGCCCGCTCGCGCGCGCCGGGCAATGCGCAACCGCCTCGCAAATCGACGCCGGTGACAGGATCTTGTCGCAGCTCTTGAGCCTGGCTCCGAGGCACTCGGCACCTTCGACCACATCGTCGATGGCCGAAGTCTGGAGCAGAGCCCAGGCACACGCACGCATCGCCGGACAGGCCCCGTGCTGGCTTGCCGCCACCATGGCAATGGCCATGCACTCGTCGCGGCAGAACCCGGCACACTGGCCGGGGTAAATCTCGATCTGCCGGCAGGAGCAGTTGCGGATTGCCCGTACCCAGCAGGCAAGATCCGTCACTGCGGACCGCGCTTGCGTGGGCCCGAGCGCGTTGGAAAAGATCGACCAAGCCTCTTCCCAGCAGGAGATGTCACCTGTCTGGTAGCCGGCGAGCCAGGACCGGAATCCCAGTCCGACCAGCCGCTCGGGCTCGTTCAAGCGTGACGCAAGCGGGGTTGCCGCGGCGACGGCCCCGGCGCGCGGCCCCGACGAGAATTTCTTGCGGAGCATCGGACGATCCTGTCGATGAATGTGAGCACAATAGCCCGTGGCCTCCTCTCAAGAGGCCACGGGGTGCAACAGGCTCGACCACTCAGGACGACGGCCCCGCGTCGAAGTCGACCTTATCGACAAGCTCCGAAGCTTTCTTGCGCAAGCTCGCGATCGTCTCGATCGGCAGCGTATCCGGCTTCAGCGCGCCCCAGGACTGCACGATCTTTGATGGCTTGGCTTCGGGGCTGATCGGGTATTCGTTGTTGGCCTGCGCGTAGATCTCCTGCGCCTTCGGTGAGGCTAAGAATTCCATCAGCTTGATGGCATTCTCCTTGTTGGGGGCATACTTGGCCAGCGCCATGCCGGAGATGTTCACGTGGCTGCCGCGATCCGCGGCGTTGGGGAAGAGCACCTTGATCGCATCCGCCCAGGCCTTCTGCTCTGGGTTCTTCATCATCAGCGCCACGTAGTAGGTGTTGCCGATGGCGAGATCGCATTTGCCGGAATAGACGTCACGTGCCTGCTCGCGATCACCCCCGGACGGCTTCTGGGCCAGGTTTTCCTTCAAGCCCCTGAGCCACTTCTCCGCCTCCGCCTCGCCGTGGTGAGCGATCATGGAGGCGATCAGCGAGATATTGTAAGGATGCTGCCCCGACCGGCTGCAGATGCGGCCCTTCCATTTTGGATCGGCCAATTCCTCGTAGGTGATGCTGTCCTGCGACACCCTCTCCTTGGAGGCGTAGACGACACGCGAACGCAAAGTGAGACCGAACCAGTGCCCTTCCGGGTCACGGTAGGCGGCAGGAATGGCCTTCTCGAGCGCCTCGGACTTCACCGGCTGGGTCACGCCCATCGTCTTGGCCTCGTTGAGGCGCCCAATGTCCACTGTGAACAAGAGATCGGCGGGGCTGTTGCGTCCCTCGGCGGCCAATCGCTCATTGAGGCCGCTGCGGGAATGCACGACGTTCGTCTTGATGCCGGTCTCCTCGGTAAAGGCCTTCATCAACGGATCGATAAGCCCCGGCTCCCGATAGGAATAGATATTCACCTCGCCGTCGGCATGCGCGGCAAGCGGGAAAAGGGCGATTGCTGCAAGTGAGAAGGAGGCATGCGCGAATGCGCGCAGGGCCCGGCGACCCTTGGTCGAGTAGGTCATCGTTTTCTCCAATGTGCGAGGTTCAAGGCCTCGTATCGGAACTGACGCCGGATTTGTCCGGCGGACGATCAATTCTCCAAGATCAACCGAGCTGTCAAGGTGGAGACGCCAAATCGCGACAGAAAATCCCTAAGTCGAGGGTAATTCTGGCAATCTTTGAATTAGAACTATTCTTAGTCTGTATTCCGATCTGTATGATCCTCTATTGCGCCACACTCGTTTCCGCCGTGACGGTGGTGATTTGCCGGATTGCAATAGGTTCAGAGAAGAAATTCGTGCTAATGTGAACGAAATCCCAAAAATCGGAGGCTCGCCCATGACCAAGGATTCCCCGGTCACCCCTGCGTCTGACGATTGGCGGCCGGCGGCACGCTATCCCGACCCGGCCATCACGGCGCTCGACCCGCGGTTCGAAAACTATTGGCTGAAGCTCGCGTCGGTGGAGCGGATCGCCACCGGCTGCCGCTGGGCCGAAGGCCCGGTCTGGTTCGGCGACGGGCGATATCTGCTCTGGAGCGACATTCCGAACAACCGCATCCTGAAATGGGAGGAGGAAACCGGCGCCGTCAGCATCTACCGCAAGCCGTCGAATTACGCCAACGGCAACACGCGCGACCGTCAGGGGCGCCTCATCACCTGCGAGCACGGCGGCCGGCGGATCACCCGCACCGAGTATGACGGTAGCATCACCGTGCTGATGGACAGCTTCGAAGGCAAGCGGATCAATTCGCCGAACGACGTGGTCGTCAAATCGGATGGATCGATCTGGTTCACGGATCCCGTCTTTGGAATTCTCGGCCATTACGAGGGCCACAAGGCGACACCGGAGCTGGAAGCCAATGTCTACCGCCTCGATCCAGAAACGGGCGAGGCAACGATCGTTGCGGAAGGCGTGCTAGGCCCGAACGGCCTCTGTTTCTCGCCCGATGAGTCCATCCTCTACATCGTCGAAAGCCGCGGCATCCCGAACCGCAAGATCCTCGCCTATGACGTGATCGACGGTGGACGCAAGATCACCAACAAACGCGTGCTGATCGACGCCGGCCCGGGCGGCACGCCGGATGGCATGCGCTGCGATGTCGATGGCAATCTGTGGTGCGGCTGGGGCATGGGCACACCGGAGCTCGACGGCGTGATGGTGTTTGCGCCCGACGGCACGCCGATCGGCCGCATCGCCCTGCCTGAGCGCTGCGCCAACCTCTGCTTTGGCGGGCTGAAGCGCAATCGGCTGTTCATGGCGGCCAGCCACTCCGTGTACGCACTCTACGTCAACACTCAAGGCGCCGTTGGTGGCTGATTGCAAGCTCAGGGCGTTGTTGCGAGCGCAGCGATGCTTGTCAGCGCCGTTGCGGCTCCCGGAACGAGCACTCCGGCAAGGAGCAGCGCGACGGCACTGGCTGGCGGCAGGTACGACCAGATCGACAGCATCGCAATCACTCCGAGAAGGCGCACGCCTGCTCCCGCCGCCTGAGCCAGTGCAGCGTGCATCAAGCCTGCCAATGTTTCCGCCCCGAGGATCAGGGCGCCCAAGCCGAAGGCAGCGGCCGCCATGATCTGAAGGCAGCCGGCGACCTGAAATATGACTGCCGCAGGTGCGGGGCTCAGTCCTTTGAAGATGATATCGACAGCTGCACCGAAGCTGATGATCCCGGTCAATAAAAGCAGGACAGGATAAGCCACGCTGGCCCGGATGAACCTGCGCGCAAGGAGCTGGACACTGGAGCTGCAGATGAGAATTGCGAGCGCAGCACTGCGGCCCGGCAGCATTGGCTCGTAATGCAGCATGAGATGGATATTTGCGGACAGGTCTGCTGGTATGGAGTTGAAGGCCTCCGCCAGAAGCACCAAGGCGCCGGCCTCGGCGAAAAGCAGCCCCACAGCGAGGGCGATCGGAAAAGCATTGCTCAAGAAATTCCGATTGCAATTTTCCGGCTCGGATTCTTTTCGCGCCTTGCATTCCAGCACGAGAACGTGGCTCGATCTGCTTTGCGTGAAGAAGCGAAACAAGATTGCGAGTGAAATGACATAGGCCGCGACTAAAGGCAGTACGACGAGAACTCTGCCCATCATAACAGCTTCATGCAGACCGGTATCGCCTGGTTTTGTCCCATCCGAAACTCAGTCCGAAAAGGCGATCTCGTATGAGCAGGGCGGCGCCGGCAGTCGACGCAAGAAGGGATAGACAGGACGAAACGAACAGCAGCGGGAGCACACGGAGAACATGCCTCTGGCCGTCAGAATGGGCAGCGACGATCACCTGGGCGTGTGGCGCAAGCAGCGCAATTCCGAAAAGCGAGGCAATCACCCACCCGATCCCGTCCGGGGTACTTTTACCGCCCATTGCAAGCAGCGGAACGGCGGCGAACATGCTGACCAGAGCCAGTACGGGAAAAGCGTAGAAGGTCAGAATAAGTAGCGCGTCGAGCTTTTGGCCGAGCCTGAGGCGCTCCGAGCGCAAGATGGCGCCGAAATGATCGAGCAGGCACTGGTTGTGGCCATAGGCCCAACGGCGGACTTGACGGAACCGGCTGCCCCAGTCCTCCGGAACCTCCTCGTAGCAGCGTGCCTGACAGACGTATGCCACGCGCCAGCCGCCAAGCACCAGACGGAACGTGAGATCCGTGTCCTCGGCCAGATGGCCCACATTCCATCCGCCGACGCTGTCGAGCGCGGCACGCCGGATGCCCCCTACCGTGCCGCCGAACTGCGGAACGAGGTCCAGCAGCGCCCGACCGTTCTGGTCCGTCCCATATCCTGCCCGTCGCTCGAGATCGAGGAGTTTCGTGAGTAGATTGCGGTCGGCGTTGAGCGGGA
The DNA here is from genome assembly GCA_036380915.1 of Hyphomicrobiaceae bacterium. GTDB lineage: Bacteria > Pseudomonadota > Alphaproteobacteria > Rhizobiales > Hyphomicrobiaceae > ZC4RG25. The sequence goes on from DASVDU010000179.1 coordinate 20,147, forward strand.
CCACCCGACCCATGGTCGCGCCAACGTCCGGATCTTCAAACGGGCGTACGAGCTCTTTCAGCAGACCCGGCGGCGGCAGATAATCGGCATCGAAAAGAACGATGATATCCGAACTGCTTTTCGCCATCCCGTCCGCGACGGCAGCAGCCTTGCCGGGTTTGGCAGTCGCGTCGCGGTGCAACACCGCGACGCGAGGATCCTTCTCGACGAAGCTGTCGGCAATCCGTCCGGTACGGTCCTCCGAGCGATCGTCGACCACTAAAATCGAAAGCTTTCTCGACGGGTAGTCCAGCGCCGTCATCGCTGCCAGGCTGCCTGCGATGACGCGTTCCTCGTTGTGGGCCGGGATCAGAACCGTGACGCTCGGCCAGTCCCAATTTTCTGGAATACGGGATGGGTGATCCCCAGCGCTCGGACTGAAACGCCAAACGCACCAGCCGAGGAGCAACTGACGCACAGCAAGCGCCAGCCCCAGCAAAGCCGTAAGCAGAATGAAGGCTTCGAGGAGGAGCATCGCCGGCGGCCTCGAGGTTCAGGGTTGATCGAAATGAACCTTGAGACCGACGTGGCCGCCATAAACATCGTACGACTCCCGGCTGCTGTATTCCATCAGGCCGACGAGCTCGATGTCATCCGTCAGATAGAACGAGACGACCGGGCGAATGCTCACATACTGCTCATCGAACTGCCCAGGAGCAAGGACGCCGTCGTATGTGGCACGGCCGCCTTCGACATGGACACCAACTGACACATTTCTGGGATGAACATAGGCCAGGCCGGCTCCAAACGCGCTGCTGAGATGATCGCCGGGGCTCGCGTGGACCACGCGCGCGAGAGCGCTCAAGATCAGATTGCCTGTCTCAAGCGGAATGTATTTTGCAATTTCGATCTCCGCTGCGGTTTCTTCAGCACTGTTTCTGAAACTCCGGTAGGCCAAGGCGGAATGAAAGACGAGGCCCGTTTCGGCGCTCGTGCGGAATGTTCCTTCCACGCGGCCATAAAGCTCCGGAAGAATGCTATCGTTTTCCGAGCTGGTCCCGAGCCAGCCGCGCACCTCGGCAGAGTCGCCGACCCATGAAAGGCCGCCGGCGAAAAAGCCTGCGGTCTCCTCCCGATCCATGTAGTGGGCTTCGGCATGCACTCCGAGGTTATTCGAGAACAAGGTATTTCCCCAGACCGTTGTAAACCGCCGGTCGCTGATGCCGTGGCTCACGCCATAATAGCCAAATACGGTGGTGATGTCGGAGCGCGTTACCTGCATGCCCTGTGCCATGGCGCTCGTCGACAGGAGCAGGCCGGAAGCGAAAAGCAGTCCAGCTACTATGGCGGGCATGCAAAACATACGTATACTCACACTCAGCAGAATGCCGGACGAGCGCAACTCCCGCACGGTGCGAATCCGTCTAGCTCGTCCGGCACCCTCCCCGCTGCAACCTGATGCCCCCGGCTACGCCGAAGCTGTAACGCTCTGCCACCTCTTCAACCAGGCCTGGCGGGGCATGCGATGCATTATCCTGGCCGCCCGGTATGGACGTGGCCTTTTCGCAGCCTCCACCTCCAAGTCGGAGCAGAAATTGGAAAGCCCTTCCGAGAGGACGGCTTGGACGATCCGCTCGGCGGCGCGCCCATCGCCGAACGGATTTGCCGAATGTCGCGAGGTGAGCCCAGTTTCCTTGCCGTCGAGAATTGCCGAGACCGCCGCGATGATGCTGTCGGGATCGGTCCCAACGAGGCGCGCTGGGCCCGCCTCGACCGCCTCGCGCCGCTCGGTGACATCCCGCATGATCAGCACGGGTTTACCGAGGCTGGGCGCCTCTTCCTGAATGCCGCCAGAATCCGTGAGGATCAGGCTGGAGCGCATCATGAGGTAGACGAAGGCGCCGTAGTCGGCGGGCCCGATCAAATGGATATTGGGCCGTCCACCGAGGCGCTCCATGACTGGAACCCGCACCTGCGGATTGGGATGCACAGGGAACACGATCGCCACATCGCGTCGTTCGCACAGCCTGAGCACCGCGCGGCAGATCTTCTCGATGCCTTCGCCCATATTCTCGCGGCGATGGGCCGTCACCAGAACGACATCACGGGCGCCATCCAGAAATGCAAATTGCGATTCTAGGCGGGCTTTCAATCGCCCATCCGTCCGCAACCGCCCCGTCGCCGAGCGAAGCGCGTCGACCACCGTGTTTCCGCTGACAATGATGCGATCTGGCGGAATGCCCTCGGCGATGAGGTTTCGTTTGGCCACTGTCGTCGGCGCGAAATGGAGCCCACTGCTAAGCGTAATCAGCCGCCGGTACCACTCTTCCGGCCAGGGTTCGTCGAGGTTCCCGGTCCGCAAGCCCGCTTCGACGTGACCGACCCTGATTTTCCGGTGGAATGCTGCTATTGCCGCAGCGGCTGCCGAGGTCGTGTCGCCCTGGACGAGCACCATGTTGGGCTGGGTTTCGGAAAAAATCCGCTCCAATTCACCCATTAGGGCGGAAAAAAGCTGGTTCAATGAACCGGCTTTTTTCATGACGCCCAAATCAAAATCGGGCGCGATCCCGAAAAAACCAAAAATGGGATAAACTATTTGCTCATGCTGGCCAGTGAAAACCGTGAGCGATTCGACCCCCGCTTTTGCATTGTTTTGGAGCATTTTGATCACGGGGGCCATCTTTATGGCCTCCGGTCGCGTGCCTATGATCGAGAGTACGCGCATACGTGCCCCCTCCCACACCCTGGATCGACCAGGACGTGTCGCCAAAACACGGGTTAAGCGGAAGGTTGTGGTGCCGAACCTTTCCTGCAGGACTCCCCTTCCCTGCAGGAAACACCCCCATTCCCCTAGGCGTGAGCATAACTGCAACGACGTGGGAAAATCAACAGGGTTTCTCGACCGGAAGAATGCAAAATAAACAGAGTGCTGAATGCAAAAGTTTTCAATTATTTAATTGTCAGGCGCGCAAAATTCGGTCGAGCTTCCCAGCCGTTTTCGGAAATAGACAGCTTACGTCGTTTCTCAAGCGGCCGATCCGTTGGCGCCCCACTTTTCGGTCTCAATCGCCGGCGATCTCCGCCAGGGCGGAGCGCATTCGGCCCGATATGGGAACTGGCCGCCGGGTCTGTCGGTCGACGAAGACGTGCACGAAATAACCATCGGCGCGAGCCTCTGGCTCACCCAGGCCGAAAAGCCCGATCTCGTAGCGCACGGACGACGTGCCCAGGTGCGCAACCCGCATCCCTGCCTCGATGTCCTCAGGATAAGCGAAGGAGCGATGGAACCGGCAGCTCGTCTCGACGACGATGCCGATCGTTTGGCCGGTATGGATGTCGAGCCCGCCCGGATCGATCAGGTACCGGTTCACCAGCGTATCGAAGTACGAGTAGTAGACCACGTTGTTCACGTGGCCGTAGAGGTCGTTGTCCATCCACCGCGTCGGGATGATGCGGAAATGCTTGAAAATCGAGCGGTGGGCAGGAGGCCTGCGCTGACTGCTGCTCATGAGCGATCCCGTCGTGAGCCGGGGAGCAACGCTCCCCGGGGCAACTTGCTCGCGCGGGTTACTTCGCGGCGATAACGGCGATCTCGACCAACAGCTTGGGGTCGGCGAGCTTGGCCTCGATACAGGCCCGCGCCGGCAGATCGTTGCCGCCAGTCCAGGCCTTCCAGGCCTCGTTCATCGGCTCACGATTGCGAATGTCCGTGACCCAGATGGTGGCCGAGACGATCTTGCTCTTGTCCGTGCCGCACAGACCGAGCAGGCGATCGATCTGGTTGAGGATCTGCTCTGTCTGACCCTTGGCATCGAGGTTCCGGTCATCGGCCACGATACCGGCCGTGAACACGAACCCGTTGGCTTCGACCACATTGGACAGGATGGCGGTGGACTCGTGGCGCGTAATGGTCATGCTCATCTCCTGCGTGGTTGGATAGGTCCCGCAACCGGTGATACCACGCTTCAGCCGGCCTGCCAGCCCGCGCGGATGCTCGGCGGCCTTGACCCACAGGCGTTTCGGTCGGGGCTGCTCTCAGTCAGAGCTTGTGCGCCATGCGCTCACGCTTGGTCGCCAGATAACGGGCATTGTACGGCGACGGCGAAGTGGCGTGCTGGATCTGCTCGACCACGTTTATGCCGTGCTTCTGCAGCGCCTCGACCTTCAGAGGATTGTTGGTCAACAGACGAATGTCCGTGAAGCGGAGGTCTTTGAGGATTTTCGCCGGCAACTGATAGTCACGCGCATCGACCGGTAAGCCGATGGACAGGTTCGCATCGACCGTATCGAGGCCGCGGTCCTGGGCAGCATACGCCTTGATCTTCGCCACCAGCCCGATCCCCCGGCCCTCGTGGTGAGGCAGATAGATGATGGCGCCCGTCTTGCTCTCGATGATTCGCCCTATGGCCTTCTGGAGCTGGAGGTAGCAGTCGCAGCGCAGCGAGTGGAAGATGTCGCCCGTTACGCAGCCGCTGTGGACACGCACCAGCGGCAGCTCGTCCGATCCGTTCGCAGCTGGACTGCGGTACACCAGGGCAAGCGCCTGATAGGAAGCGGAGTCGTCCTCATAGGCATACGCCTCGAACATGATCTCGCGGCCTTGATAGTCGACCGGAAGAACCGTGCGCGCGGTATCCCGGAACTCGGGCATATCCGGCTTTCCTCCCCCCTCGCCCGGACCCGGACGGGTGCCGTTCACCTGTTGCCTGTTCCCGGAGCGCCGGCGCAGCCAAGGTGCATTGATACCGTGCGCGATCTGTGCCGCGGTCTCTTCGGTACTTCCCTTGGCCAAATCTCGCGCGAAAGTCTGCGCTGGAACTGGAGCGTCTGCCATAGTGCGCCCTCGATTGATAACTCAGCTACCCGATCCGGGCATCCGGAAGAGCGGCGGAGCGGTCGGGATGGTTCCGGTCACATGCGTTGCGGATCGTCCTGCGGCCGGAACACCTGAAGAATAGCAGCAGATTCGTCGGTTGAACCCGCACCGGATGGCTGGGTTCTGTCTCCTCGGTTGCCTGGGCCCAATCACCCCTCGCGTCATCCCTGACAGGTTAGCGCCGAATAGTGTGGCGCGAATAGGGTCGATCTCCGGTTGCATATGCGCAGATTAGACATGGCCAAGGTGGACCAGCCTCCCTTGTTGCATTTGCCGTGCGTCGGTCGCGGAAATGTCTGAAGCGGCCTGCGGTCGGCATTTGTATCGAATGCCAACCATGGGAGAAATAGGCGGCGGCGGACAGGCTTACCAGTCGCCGCCCAGATAAATTATTTGCGATGCGCGACCTCGGCGCGAAACTCAGGCGATCTTTCCGCCGAGCTCGTCTTCGATGTGGATCCGGATGATCTCCTCGAAGCTGGCATCCGCCTTGAATCCCAGCTCGCTGGCGCGGCGGGCATCGAAATTGCGCGGCCAGCCGGCGACGATCTGCATGATCATCGGGTCTGGCTCCCGACGGATGCGGGCCACCACCTTGTCCCCGGCGACCTTCCGCAGAGCCTCGATCTGTTCCCCGACGGTTACCGACAGCCCGGGCATGGTCAGATTGCGCCTCGGGCCGACCTGCTCGCCAGAGATGGTCGCAGCATGCAGCAGGAAACCCACGGCGGCACGCGGGCTCGCGTGCCAATGGCGCACGTCCTCCGAGACGGGCAGCACGGCTTCCTGCCCGGCCAACGGCTCGCGAATGATGTTGGAAAAGAAGCCTGAGGCGGCCTTGTTCGGTTTTCCAGGACGGACGCAGATGGTCGGCAGCCGAATCCCGATGCCGTCGAAGAAACCCTTGCGCGTATAGTCCGCGAGCAGCAATTCCCCGATGGCCTTCTGCGTGCCATAGGACGTCAGAGGCGTATGGAAGAACTCGTCCCCGATGGCCTCCGGGAACGGTGCGCCGAAAACGGCGATGGAGCTGGTGAAGACGACCCGCGGCTTGTTGCCGGCGTGGCGGATGGCTTCGAACAGGTTGCGGGTGCCATCCAGATTGATGCGATAGCCCTTGTCGAACTCGAGCTCGGCCTCTCCCGATACGATGGCGGCCAGGTGGAAAATCACGTCCGGCTTGTCGGCAACAAGGGCTTCCGCCTGGCCTGGCTGGGAAAGGTCGCCAACTTTGACGGACATCGGGAACGGGCAATCCGGGCAGCGCGCCTCGACGACATCATAGAGCGTGAGGCTGTCGATCGGCTTGTCACCGAGCTTGCCGTCCTTGGCGAGCCGCTGGGCCAGCTTCTGCCCGACCATGCCGGCGCCGCCGATGATGAGCACTTTCATGAATGTCCCCTTTCAACTTGCTAGCCCAAGCGCACGCCGCAGCGCTCCGCCCACTTCAATCCCTCGACCGTACCGCGCCTCGGCTTGTACTCGCAGCCGATCCAGCCTTCGTATCCGGTCTCGTCGATCAGGCGGAAGAGCCAGCCATAGTTGAGCTCCCCCTCGTCCGGCTCGCCGCGATCGGGTGGATTGGCGATCTGGTAATGAGAGGTCAGCGGGGCGTACTCGCGGATCGCGGTGGCGATGTCGCCTTCCATGACCTGCCGGTGGTAGATGTCGAACTGCAGGCCAAGATTGGGCTCCCCAACCTCGTAGATGATCGCACGCGCCTCGCCGGTGCGATTGAGAAAGTAGCCCGGGATGTCGCGCGTATTGATCGGCTCGATGAGCACCTCGACGCCGAAATCCTGCGCCATCCGCGCTGCCTTCTTCAGGTTGGCGACGTAGGTCGCGCGCGAGGCGCCGTGGTGCACGAGCCCCGCCATGGCATGGACGCGCGGGCACTTCAGCGCTTCGGCATAGGTGAGCGCCTGGCGCATGGCTGCCGCGAACGCCTCCTCACGGCCCGGCAAGGCAGCAAGGCCACGCTCGCCTTTCGTCCAATCGCCCGGCGGCAGGTTGAACAGCACCTGCGTGAGCCCGTTGGCATCGAGGCGCGCCGCGATCTCGTCGGCGGGGTGCTCGTAGGGAAAAAGGAACTCGACGCCCGTGAAGCCCGCCTTCGCCGCTGCCTCGAAGCGGTCGAGGAAGGCAAGCTCATTGAACATCGTGCTGAGATTGGCGGCAAAGCGCGGCATCAGCCCTGCCCTTCTGAAATATGTCTGATCAGGTCGATGATGGAACGGTTACTCTGAGCTTCCGTCCGGTCGATCGCCAAGCGAGTTCGGGCCGTACCATCCGATAAGGGGCCGGCGGCGCCCACTATAATGGCGAAAGAGCCCTGCAGCGAGGTGCGATTCCGTCTCGGTCACAAGGCAAAGCCACCATCGACCAGCATGGTCGTGCCTGTCGTGAAGGCGCTCTCGTCGGAGGCGAGGTAGACGGCCATGGCTGCCACTTCCTCTGCCGTCCCGAGCCGGCCCATTGGCTGGCGGTCGATGAACATCTGCCGGGCCTTCTCCACGCTGCCGACGGTCTTGGCCAGCGCAGCGATGCGCTCCTCGAGCGACGGTGACTGAATGGTGCCGGGGCAGATGGCATTGCAGCGGATGCCCCGACGGATGAAGTCGACGGCGACAGACTTGGTCAGCCCGATGACGGCCGCCTTGGTGGCCCCATAGACATAGCGGTTCGGCACGCCACGGATGGAGCCAGCGCCAGAAGCGATATTGATGATCGACCCGCCGCCATTCTCGAGCATGCCGGGGAGGAACGCCTTGATGGTCCGGTGCATGGAGCGGACATTGAGATCGAACGCAAAGTCCCACTCCGCGTCCGTACAGTCGAGCACTGTTCCGTGATGGACGAAACCGGCGGCGTTGAAGAGAATGTCGACGGGCGAGAACCGTTTTGCCAGCACCTCGACCGACCCGGTGTCGCGGACGTCGAGCTCGAGGCATTCGGCGATACCCTCTTTCTCGAGCCCTTCGAGCTTGCTGCCGTCGATATCGGTGGCGATGACGCGCGCCCCCTCGCGCGCAAATGCGATCGCCGTTGCCCGGCCGATACCCGCCCCGGATGCCGTGCAGAACGCAACCTTTCCCTGAAGCCGATTCGCCATCGCTCACCTTCCCCCGATTTGCATGTGGCATGAGTGGACCCGCCTGGATTTAGCACGCAGCGCGCGGGCAGCCTACCGGCGCAATGCCGGACGCCTGGGCGATTGGCGCACATCCGCTCTCTCATCCGAGCATGACGGACCTTACCCACCAGCCGCGATGGCCCTCCGCCAGCGCGTCGGCAGCGGAGCGAGCCGCTTCGACACTCTCGAAAAGACCGAAGACGGTCGGCCCTGCTCCCGACATGCGCACGAGGCGGCAGCCGGGATAGGCGGCCAGCTCCTTCTCGACCGCCTTGCAGACGGGCATGAGGTCCTGCGCCGGCTCGGTGAGGTCATTCGAGAAGGCTTGAAGGTAGGTGATGAATTCCGCCGGCGTGCCAAAGGCAGGAGGCGGTTCCGGCGCTCGCCCTGTCGTCTCCAACGCGGGCGCATCAAGGCGCCGGAAGACCTCCCGTGTTTTATCGGCCGGAACCGGATCATCGGCAGTCACCAGAACGCCGGGAAGCTGGGGTAGATCGTGCAACAAGCGGAGCTTCTCGCCGACGCCCCACATGAGCGCCGGAGCCTGCGCAATGCAGACCGGCACGTCGGCGCCCAGGCGAGCGGCCAGCCCGAGCCAGTCGATGGTCCCGGCGAAACCTGGATTGGCGCGCCGCACCGCGCGTAGCGTTGCCGCCGCATCTGCGGACCCGCCGCCCAGACCCGACGCTACGGGCAAATTCTTCTCTATCCTGACCGCTCCGAGCCGCAAGTCCGGCTCCGCGGCGGCCAAGACGTCCAGCGCCTTCGCCGCCAGGTTCTCACCGGCGACCTTCGATGCAAACGGGCCGGTCATCGTCACGGCGGGCTCTAAACCGACCTCGAGCGTGACCAAGTCGCCCACGTCGGCAAAAACGACCAGGCTTTCGAGATCGTGATAGCCATCCGGGCGCCGCCCGAGGACCCGCAAGGTCAGGTTGATCTTGGCGCGGGCCAGCTCGACGACAGAAGTTCCGGCCCGCTTCGACCGCGGTCTGTCGGCCATGTTACCTGCCGGGGTTGGCTCGCAGCCCCCGCCACCTATTGGATCGGCGCGCCAGGGGCGAGCTTCGTCTGTGCCCGCCGTTTGCCTGCGTCCTCGCGCGCGGCCTGCCGGCTCTTCTTGGGGCTACCGGCCACAGGCTCGTCAGTCAGGCCATCCTCCAGCTTGCCCTTGATCTTCTCGAGCTCTTCCGGTTCCGGGTTGAGCGTCAACGCGTGCTGCCACTGAAATCGTGCCTCGCGCACGCGGCCTACGCGCCACAACGCGTCACCCAGATGATCGTTCAGCACCGGGTCCTCGGGCCTCAGCTCCACTGCCCGTTCCAGGAAACGCACCGCCTCGTCGTAATTGCCGAGCCGGTAATGCGCCCAGCCGAGGCTGTCGACGATGTAGCCGTCGTCGGGCTTCAGCGCGACGGCCTTCTCGATGAGCTTGAGGCCCTCGCGCAAATTCCGGTTCTGGTCGATCCAGGAGTAGCCGAGATAATTCAGCACCAGCGGCTGATCCGGGCTGAGCCGCATGGCTTTCTTCAGATCCGCCTCGGCTTCCGGCCACTTCTTGAGCCGCTCATAGGACGTGCCGCGGGCATACCAATAGGTCCAGTGCCGCTCCTCGGGCTTCTTGATGAGCTTGATCGCCCGGGTGTAGTAGTTGACCGCCTCCGCGTAGCGCTTGCGCCCACGCATGATGGTGCCGATCGCATCGAGCACACGCAGATCTTTGGGGTTCTTCTCGATCAGCTTGTCCAGCAGCGCTTTCGCCTCGTCGGTCCGGTCGAGTGCATTGAGGTTGATCGCCTTGCGGATCGCGACAGAGGTGTCGAGTGCCGTGCCGGTCGGAATCTTGTCGTAGATGGCGATGGCGTCCGCGTACCGCTTCGTGCTCTCGTACACATTCGCCAGCGCCGCCATAGCGAACGGGAAATCCGGCTTGAGGTAGAGCGCCATCTGCAGATAGAGCGCGCCGATGCTGATGCCGCCCTCGCCCGTCAGCGCCTCACCCAGCCCGTAGAAGACTTCCGCCAGCCCTTCCTCGACCGTACTGACGAGGAACGGCACCTTCTCGCCTCTTTCCAGCCTGTCGAGCAGATCCCGTGACGTCGGATGACCCTCGCCGGGCGTCTTGCTGAGGTGCTGGTGCAGGATGCGCTTTGCGAGTTTCAGGTCTCCGGCCTTGGCCGCGTGCTGGGCATAGGCCATGGCGGTGCGCGGCGTGCGTGCGTCCATCTTGAAGACCAGCGCAAACGCCTTCCCGGCCTCGGCCGGACGGCGGCCGATGTCGGCGATCAGCCCCCGGTGATAGCGGATGTAGAACTGCGCCCATTCGGCCTGCTTGCCCGCCTCCAGAAGACCGAGCGCACCATCGACATCCCCGATGGCGAGTTTCACCCAGGCCCGGGCCAGCGTCGATGTCAGCTCCCCGATCGGCCCGGAGCCGGCCGCACGGAAGTGCTCCTCGGCGCCCGCAAAATTGCCCGACTTGAAGGCGCTGAGCCCGAGCACGAGCTGGGCCATTCGGTGGGAATCGTGGCGCTCGGCGATCGCCTGGGCGAGCTCGATCGCACGTGGCCAATTGCCCTCCGTCGCCTCCATCAGGAAAGTCTGCTCGATGAGCACCTCGTTGTCGGGATCACGGGCCAGGGCGCGCGAATAGAACTCCGCCGCCGCCGACGTATCGCGCTGCTCGCGCGCGTAGCGCCCGGCGAGGTAGCTGCCCAGGAGCGACTCGACCTCCACCTTCAGGTCAGGCTTCGCCGTCACCGCTGACAGACGCTGTGCGGTGGCCGTCGCGACCGCCGTCGCAGCGACGGTGCCCAAACAAGCCATCCACAGGAAAAGTCGTCGTGAGCGCATAGCACCTCTCTGACGGGGCGCGGAGGTGCCCCTGATCCGACTCTGTGACGCACACATTATTATCAAACACTACACCTCTTTGGCGACTCCGAGGCGGGAGAAATCAGCAGAGGACTGATTCGATTTCGCATCTGGGTTGAAGAGGCGCGATCTTTGCATGCAATCGGCTCACGCTGACGGCGTTCGGCCGTTCAATACTTCGAGAAATACGTCCCGATCGATATTGCCGCCGGAGAGGATGACGGCGGCCTTCTTGCCGCGCAGCCTGTCGCTCTCGCTGAGAACCGCGGCGAGCGCCGCGGCGCCCGCCCCTTCTGCCACGTTGTGCGTCTCGGAAAAGTAAATGCGGATGGCTTCGGCGATCTCCTCCTCGCCGAGCTGGACGACGCGCCCCGCACCGGCCCGTATCAGCTCGACCGCATCAGGATGCGGGTCCCGGCAGGCCATGCCGTCGGCGAACGTCCTCGCGGATGGCGTCGAGACGAGGTGGCCTGCATCGATCGACATCTTCACCGCCGGCGCCTGCTCGGCCACGACGCCGACGACCTCCGTCCCGAGCCCGAGGAGATCGCGCACCGACATCACCCCGCAGATGCCGGAGCCCATGCCGACGGGCACGTAAACGACATCCAGATCGCCGACGGCCTGGAACAGCTCCAGGGCATAGGTCGCCACGCCGCGCACGAGATGGGGATGGAACGACGGCACGAAATGCAGCCCACGCTGTTCCGCGATCTCCGCCGCATAGACCCGCGCCTCGTCGAAGTCGCGCCCGTGTACGATGAGCTCGGCGCCGAAGGCCTCCATCGCGGCATTCTTCTCGACGCTGTTGCCGTGTGGAACGACGATGACCGCATCGAGCCCGGCGCGCCGTGCCGCCAGCGCGATCGACTGCCCGTGGTTGCCGCGCGTCGCTGAAATCACGCCGGTCACGTCGGGCCGCGCCGCTTTGAGCTCGTGTATGTAAACGAGCCCGCCCCGGATCTTGAAGGCACCTGTCGGGGTATGGTTCTCGTGTTTGACCCACAGCTCGCAGCCGGCGCGTCGCGCCAGGAGCGGCCAGGCATACTGGGGCGTGGGCGGCACCATCTCTCGAACGAGCGGGAGTGTTGATTCCAGCTCCGACAGCGTGAACAGGGTCATCTCACCACACCTCCCCCGGTCCTGTAGACAGGCGACCGGCGCCGTCATGTAGCCTACATGTTCGAAGAAGGGGATGCACGACGCCTGGACCCTGATTCCAGCAAATGAGCACCCCTTCGTGTCCTTTTTCCGAAATTGGCTCACGCCCGCGACCGGGTTCGGGAAGCGGAATTCACAATGCGCCGCGCCCAATCCGCGCCGTTGCAGGTGGGGCTGCGCTGCGGATCGGCAACGCAAGAGCGGTTTCGATGCGGTCGGCTAACGCAATCGATTTCTGGCGCGGTGTGGCGCTGCTGATGATCTTCGTCAACCATATTCCCGGAAACGCTTTCGGGCAGCTCACACTGCGCAACTACGCGATCTCGGATGCCGCCGAGCTGTTCGTCTTCCTGGCAGGCTGGTCGTTGTCCTACGCCACCGGCGGCCCGCATCACCCGGAGCCCTATGCCCGTACGTTTTTCCGCCTGATCTCGCGCGCGATCGAGCTTTACCGGGCACAGCTCGTCATCACGATGCTGGCGCTGGCCCTTCTCGCATCGGTCGCGATCATTCGGAACAATCCGCTGTTTCTCGAATGGCACAACGCCGCGTCGGCGTTCTACGACCCCATCCGCGCGACCATCGGGATCGTCCTGCTCACGCACCAGCTCGGATACTTCAACATCCTTCCGCTCTACATCGTGCTGTTGCTTTTTGCGCCGCTCATCGTCGTCCTGACGCGGTGGCGCGTGTGGTCGGCTTTGGCGCTATCCCTGGCCGTCTACGGCTTCGCCCTGGCCACCGGCGTCTCGCTGCCGAACTGGCCCGCCGAGGAGCGGTGGTTCTTCAATCCGTTGTCCTGGCAGGTTCTGCTGGTCCTCGGGTTTGTGGGGGCCGAGCTCTCCCGTTCCAGCGAGCGGTTCAACCAGATCGTTGCACGCCTCGTGCCATTGGGGTGGTTGCTGGCCGCAGTCGGTGCCTACCTCGCCCTGAACCAGCTCTGGCCGGACCCGATGCGGGTGCCGGAGCCGAAGCTCCTGTTCCTGTTCGACAAGACCTATTTGTCCCCGGCCCGGATCATCAGTCTGCTTGCGATCGCCGTCGCGTTCCAAGGGGCGTTCAAGTATATCGAGCGCCCGCTCGGGCCGATTACGTCATTGATGTGTGCCTACGGGCGCAACTCGTTAGCTGTCTTCTGTGTAGGCTCGCTTTTGTCATTGATCGGGCAAGTCGTGCGCGCGATACTACCCGAAAGTTTCCTCCTGGATTGCGCAACGGTACTTTGTGGCGTCTGCTTAATGGGGTTCACGGCATGGTTTGTCGAGTGGAGAAGCCGCATACCTGGCTTGGTGTCGCCGCGAGCTTCCTGATCTGCGCTTCCGCCGCTGCACAGGAACAGGTCTCCCCGCAGCAAAGGTTTCAAGTCGCGACTCTCTCCCGGGCAGCAAGCGAGCTATCGAGCGATTGCAGCGTCAAGAAGGCTTATGGGCCCCGGGCGCCGCTCTACAGCGTGCGCAGGGCTCTGCGAGAGCAGAGGCCGGTCAAAGTCCTCGCCATCGGCTCGTCATCGACGGTCGGCGTCGGGGCGAGCTCGCCGGCAGCGGCCTACCCGGCCCGGCTCGAAGTCACCCTCGAGGGATTCCTGCCCGGCGTGGACATCCGGATGATGAACCGCGGCGTTTCCGGCGAGACCGGCCGCGGTGCGGTGGAGCGCCTCAAGCTCGAGGTCGCTGAAACAATGCCTGACCTCGTCGTGTGGCAGGTCGGAACCAACGACGCCCTGGCCCGGATCGACGAGGACGACTTCGCTGAAACCCTCCGCGAGGCAATCGACTGGCTGGAGGCCAACCGGATCGACATCGTTCTCATCGACCCGCAGTACGTGGAGCGGCTGGCGGGGGATGGTTACTACACCCGGATCGTGAAGACGATCGCCGAGGTGGCCGGCAAGGAGCGGGTGCTGCTCGTCAATCGATTCGAGGCCATGGCCGATCTTGCAAAGCGCAAGGGAAATTCGGCCTTCCTCGCCCAGGATCGCTTCCACCTCAACGACGTCGGCTATCGCTGCATGGCCGAGTATGCCGCCCGTGCGATCGCCGCTGGCATCCTCCAGGCCGAAGCCGAGGCGGCGCGGCAGAACTAACCCAAGCGGCAGTCGGGCCGCTTCGAGCGACTGCATGATCAGGCTGGCGATGGCTGGATCGCCGGCAGAAGCCGGCTTTGGACCTGGCTCCCCGATCATCGCGGAACCCCCAACTTCCATCCGGGTTTTATCCGAAGACCGATGACAATGGAGGCCACAGTGATACACCCCGTGCTGGGGGGGTTGTTGGCTGTCCTCGGCGCATTGAGCATTGCCACGCCGGCATCCGCGACCGAGCTGGCGCAGACCTCAGCCAATGTGGCGGGATCGGCTCCAGAGTTCAGCCAGGCCGCAGCCGATCTCGAGAAGGGTCAGATGTTCATGACCAGGGGCCTGGTATGCGACCAGCCGTCCGAAATCGATGCGGTCATTACTCTTGCGAGGAAAGGCGAGCCTCTGGAAGGAGCGCTGCAGCAGATCAACACCGGCACCGAAACGCCGCGCTGCGTCGTCGGCAAGATGCTGATCGCGCAGTACATGAAGCAGGCCCGCACCTTCCTGGTCAACCAGCAGATGTTCCACGTCCACCAGGTGCGAGTCATCGGCGTTGCCGTGCCGACGCCCCGCGGCGTGGTCCCGGTGAAGCTCAAGAAGCCCATGGAACAGTACGTCGTCTCGGCCGACGACAGGAAGGCGGCCTGATCATGGCCGGGCGCGCCGGCCGTTTTCAGGTGTCCGTCTCCTTGCCGAGCCACCACCGCTCCAACAAGCCGATGCCCTGGAGCACGAGGACGGCCAGTCCGGTGGCCAGCGCAGCCAGCAGGTAGTAGCCTATTCCGCAGGCGACGCCGATTGCGCCGGCAAGCCATATCGCCGCCCCGGTCGTCACTCCCTTCACGTCGCCTTGAGACTTGATGATCGCTCCGGCCGCAATGAACGCAACGCCCGCCGTCACCGCATCCACGATGCGCGCAGGGTCGGCAGGTGAGACCTGGGTCCCGCCTCGGTTGCCCATCTCGTAGAAAATTTCGATCGTAATCAGTGTGAAGGATGCGGCCGCCATGGAGACCAAAATGTGTGTCCTGAGGCCAGCGGGTCGGCTACGGAGCTCCCGCTCGAAACCGATTGCTGCCCCAAGCACAATGGCAAGCAGCATCCGCGCGACCATGGTCGTCTCGGGAAGGTGGGAGCGCAGGATGTCGCTCGACACGCAGGCGGACCTCCAACTTCCATCGCAAGCCGAGGAACGCTCGCGTGAGGTTGGATGTTCCGCTTGGCTGCCGGCAATTCACCCGATCAGCCCGCTCGAGAACGCAGATTAGCGCCCCGCGCCTCTCGCAGTCCGATGAACAGCCCGGCCGCAATGATGATCGCGGAGCCCACCCAGGTCCCGAGGTCCGGAAGTGTTCCTGAAAGCAGGTAGCCCACGATAACCGCTCCGATCATCTGCACGTACATGAACGGGGCAACGAGGTTCGCCGGCGCATATGTCATCGACTTGGCCACACACCAATGCCCCAAACCGCCGATCACGCCGAGCATCGCCAGCAATCCGACGTCTGTCCAGGTTGGCGGCGTCGTCCACGCGAAAGCCGTGATGACGGACATCACGACAGTGCCGATCAGTACGCTGTAAATCGCCGACGTTTCAGCCCTGTCGTACTCGGCCACGCGGCGGGTAAAGACCTGATCGAAGGCATAGGTCACCGCGCTCGCCAGGATCAGGAGAGAGCCCCAATGGAAGACTTCCGTTCCGGGGCGCACCACCACGAGCACCCCGATGAACGCGGCCACCACCGCGGCGAGACGGTGGCCGCTGATCCTCTCGCCCAGCATCGGCCAGGCGAGCAGCACGATGAGAAACGGTCCGGCAAAGCTGATCGACGCCGCCTTCGCCAACGGCACGTAGACCAGTCCCGAAAAGAAAAGCATGGTCGTGGCCAGCACCAACAGCGAGCGCATGAGTTGCAGGCCGGGGCGGTTGCTCACTACGATCCGGAGGCCGTGGCGCGGTGTGAACAACGCCAGAACGAAGATCAGATGAGAAGCGGTGCGCGCCCAGACGATCTGCTCGGAGCTGTAACGATCGCTCAGGACCTGCACGAGGCCGTTCATGACCGGAAACAACATGTGGGCGGCGCACATGAAGAGAATGCCGACGAGAGGTCTCGATGTCAGAGCCTGGACGGCGATGGTCATGCGGAAGGAATCTTTCTGAAACCGAGCGGCGGGGCGCAGCGCGCTGCTGCGTCCCGCATGTCTTGGGCTGCAGGCCAGGCAAGTTCAAGTTGACCAGCCATGCGACGGAAGCCGAGCTGGTCTACGAAACGTCTTTGTCAGCTTAAATGCTCCAAGAAATAACAGTATGCCTGCCCGCCGGACCGGCTAGAAGAGCCTTGTGGAGATGAGCCGTGCAGCGTGCGCGGAACTGGGAACGCATGGAAAAGTCGGACGCGCCAGGATCCGAGCAGCAACGGACCGATCGCCTCAAGGCGATTGCGCTGACCCTGCTCGCGGTGACGATGTTCGCCTGTCTCGACGGAACGGCGAAATATCTCGTCTCGGTGGAGCTGCTGCCCGTCGGGCAGATCGTCTGGATGCGGTTCTTCGGGCATTTGCTGCTTGTTGCGGTGGTCCTCGGCTTCGTCAGCATCCCGCGCCTGCTGCGGACGCACAAACTGAAATATCAGCTCGCCCGTTCGTTGCTGATGCTCTCGGCGACACTGCTCAACGTGATCGCGTTGCGCTACCTGCGGCTGGACCAGACCACGACGATCCTGTTCCTGGCTCCATTGACCGTGGCCCTGCTCGCCGGACCGACCCTCGGCGAATGGGTCGGCTGGCGCAGGCTCGTGGCGATCCTGGTCGGCTTCATGGGCATCCTGATCGCCATTCGACCGGGCATTTCCGCCGTACACCCAGCATTCCTGCTTTGCCTGGGCGGAATGCTCTCCTACTCACTCTATATCCTCATGACGCGCTATCTCGCCGCCCACGACACCTCGGAGGTGACGCTGTTCTATTCGACGGTGGTGGGAACCATTTTCGCCGCGCCCTGGGCGTTGTCCGAATGGGTCTGGCCCACCGGCCCGCTCGGCTGGATCCTGCTGCTTTCGCTCGGGTTCTGGGGTGGCGCCAGTCACTACGTCTTCATTGTCGCCCACCGCTGGGCGCCGACCTCCGCACTGGCGCCCTTTCTCTACGGCCAGCTGCTGGCTGCCACCGCGATCGGCTATTTCGTTTTCGATCAGCTTCCCGACGTCTGGACCATCACCGGAGCGGGGATCATCGTGGCGTCGGGGATCTACATGCTGCACAGGGAGAGAATCGTGAAACGTGAGGATGTGGAAGATTAAGATCGTGAAGTCGTGAAGTCGTGAAGTCGCCAAGTCGTGAAGTTGTGGTCGACGACCGAAACCAACCTCACTATTTCACGATTTCACGATTTCACTATCACAACGACTTCTGCATCTCGCGGACGAAGTCGCTCAGGCCCAGCAGCCGCTCGCGCCGCAGTCGCTCGGCGGCAAGGATAGCCCGCAAGCCCGCGACGCTCGCTTCCAGATCCGCGTTCACGATCACGTAATCGTATTCGGCCCAATGGCTGATCTCCGCAGCCGCATCGGCCATGCGGCGGGCGACCGAATCGGGGGCGTCCTGCGCCCGCGACCTCAGCCGCTGCTCCAGAACCTCACCCGAGGGTGGCAGGATGAACACGCGAACCAGGTCCTGGGCAGCCTTCTCGTTGAGCTGTTGGGCGCCCTGCCAGTCGATGTCGAACAGCACGTCCCGGCCGCCAGCCAGTGCGCGCTCCACCGGCGAGCGCGGCGTCCCGTAGTAGTTGTCGAACACACGAGCCCATTCGAGCAGCTCGCCCGCATCGCGCATGCGCCGGAACTCGGACTCGCTGACGAAATAGTAATCCCTGCCCTCCACCTCACCCGGCCGCGGCTTCCGGGTCGTCACCGATACGGACATCTCGATGCCGCTGTCCGCCTCGAGCAGGCGGCGGGCAAGCGTCGTCTTGCCGGCCCCGGACGGCGAGGACAGGACCAGCATAATTCCCCGGCGTTCAATGGAGGGCGAGTGCACGGCTTTCACTCGATGTTCTGAATCTGCTCCCGCATCTGCTCGATCAGCGCCTTGAGATGCAACCCCAACCGGGTGATCTGACCATCGTTCGCCTTAGAGCACAGCGTATTGGCCTCGCGGTTGAACTCCTGCGACAGGAAATCGAGCCTGCGCCCGACAGGCTCCCCGGTATCCAGCAATTCGCGGGCGGCCGCAACATGGGCCCGGAGCCGCTGCAGCTCCTCCTCGATATCGGCCTTGGTGGCCAGCAGCACGGCCTCCTGATGCAGGCGCGCCTCGTCGAATGCGGAGGACGCGTCGAGCAATCGCTCCACCTGCTCGCGCAGCCGCTGCCGGATCGCCTCCGGAGTGCGCGCGGGCGAAGCGGCGATTTCCTCCACGGCTCGCTCGATCGAAAGGGTCAGGTCGAGCAATACCTCACGCAGCCGTGCCCCTTCCGAGGCGCGCGCATTTTCTACCGCCTGAAGCGCCTCCTCCAGGCTTGCCAGCATGACAAGGGCACGAGCCTCGGCTTCCTCATCGGTCTCGGAAGCCTCGACGACCTCCAGCACGCCCTTCACGCCGAGCACGCTGTCGACCGAAACCTGTCCGCCGCCGACGGCCACACGAACGCGCTCGGCCGCTGTCAAAACCTGCTGCAGCAGATCATGGTTGAGCCGGATCTGAGATACGGCCTCCTCGCGCTTAACGGCGAGGGCGATTGCGACGTTGCCGCGTTTCAGGCGCTTTGCGACGGCTTCCCGCACGCGCGGCTCCAGTGCCTCGAACCCCGCCGGCAACTTCAGCCGTATATCGAGTCCGCGGCTGTTGACGCTGCGCACCTCCCAGTGCCAGCGCATCGGCCCTGCGGCGCCGTCCGCGCGCCCGAAGCCGGTCATGCTCTTGAGTGTCATCGCACAAACCACGAGCTGGGGCCGGCAGCGCGGCCAAAACCAGAAGCGTCAGAATCGGCAGGAGATCGAGAAGATTCGATCCACGAATTCTCGGGCCATCACACTAGCGGCTGGCTTGGCCGCAAACAACCGGACACGGAGCCGCGAGGGCCAGCACAAGGTAGAACTGGATCTCGCGACGCGTTTGGCCGGGCTGCCTACTGTCGCGGTTTGCGCAACGGCAGCGGCGGATCGCCTTCACTAGAGGTGCCTGCAGCAGCCGCGGCCGGGTTGACAAGTCCCGGGCCCCCGCTGGCCGCCGCAGGACCGCCGGCCGTCGTCAACTGCTTCGCGGCAGCTTCCTTGGCGGCCTCGGCCTCTCTGGCGCGGATCTCCTGCTCCACCTTCCGCCACTTGGCGACGGCACGGTTGTGTTCGTCCAACGTCTCCGAGAATACGCTCGAGCCGGTGCCGCTCGCGACGAAATAAAGATAGTTCGTGCGAGAGGGATTGAGCACGGCGCGGAGCGCCTCGCGACTCGGGTTGCAGATCGGCGTCGGCGGCAGGCCGTTGATCTGGTAGGTGTTGTGGCTGGTCTTGCGCTGGATTTCGGTGCGATAGATCGGACGGCCCCAGTCCACCTGCCCGCCATCCAGGCCATAGAGAATGGTCGGGTCCGACTGCAGTGGCATCTTCCGGCGCAGGCGATTGATGAAGACCGACGCGATGTCCTCGAACTTGTCGTTGCGCCCGGTTTCCCGCTGCACGATGGATGCGAGGATCACCGCCTCGTCCATGCTTTGCAGCGGCAGATCAGGCTGACGCTCCTTCCAGGCCGCCTGCAGGAACTTCTCCCGCTCGGCCCGCATCATGTCCAGCACGGCCTGCCGCGTCGTGCCCCGGGGAACCAGATATGTATCTGGAAGCAACGTGCCCTCTTCCGGCACCACGCTGATTTCGCCGGTGAGGTTCTGATCGGCCCGGATGCGCTCGACAATCTGATGGCTGGTCAGCCCTTCGGGAATGGTCAGCCGGAGCAGCGCCACCTTTCCCTCGCCGATCAGGTCTGCCACCTCCCGCATGCTCATGGCCGGCTTCAGCTCATAGTTGCCGGCCTTGAGTTGAAGGGGCTTGCCGCCGAACCAGCCTGACATCTGCCGCGCGAGATAATAGGCGACGAACACGTGCTCCCTGGAAATGATGCCTTCGCGCTCCAGACGGCGCGCGATATCGCGGGCGCCCTCCCCTCTGCGAATCACCAGCGGTCGGGCCTCCTGGAGCGGGCCGGCCTTGTCGAGCTCGGAATTGACCCAGAACACGCCGCCCGCGGCAACGGCCAACGCCAGGAAGCTGAACGTCAGGAACGCATTGATGAAGCGGAGTGTCGGGCCCAACCTTTTCACCTCACGGCGCGTCCGGGAACCCTTCGGCCTGGACGGTGCACGTGTCGGCTCGAGGGCTTCAGACGGACTGCGCGGCATGACACCCGGAGGTCGAGTTCGTCCTCCCCTGCCGGTCCGTTCGTTCACCATCAGCTCGACACCCCTCCACCGTCCATCATGCGGTGACGAAAGGCTTAATCCAGGTCGTCAGACGCAAAATCACCGGTGAACGGGTCGCGTCACCAGCCTCACGCAGGATGGGCACGGAATGTGGCAAGAGCGGGCACCGGGATGCAACCCCTTTCGGTGTGTTGCAGAGGTCCCACTCGAGCGAGACGAACTATCTCAGCCCACGAACCGGCGCAGGATGAGCGAAGCGTTGGTTCCGCCGAAGCCGAACGAGTTCGACAGCACGGTGTCGACCTGCTTCTGCTTGGCGGTGTGCGGCACGAGATCGATTGCGGTCTCGACCGACGGATTGTCGAGATTCAACGTCGGCGGCACCACATTGTCGCGAATCGCGAGCACACCGAAAATCGCTTCGACCGCCCCCGCGGCGCCGAGCAGGTGTCCGATGGCGGATTTCGTCGATGACATCGAAAGCTTGGCGGCCGCATTGCCGAACAGCCGCTCGACGGCAGCCAGCTCGATCTCATCGCCCATGGGCGTCGAGGTTCCGTGAGCGTTGATGTAGTCGATATCGCTCGGGTCGATGCCGGCGCGCGCGATCGCCGCCTTCATGCAGCGGTACGCGCCGTCGCCGTCCTCGGCTGGTGCGGTGATGTGATAGGCGTCACCCGACAGCCCGTAGCCGATGACCTCGGCATAGATGCGCGCCCCGCGCGCCTTGGCGTGCTCCAGCTCCTCGAGGATCACGGCACCGGCTCCCTCGCCCATCACGAAGCCGTCGCGATCCTTGTCGTAGGGGCGCGAAGCCCGGGTCGGCTCATCATTGAAGTTGGTCGACAGGGCCCGGCAAGCTGCAAAGCCGGCAATGGCAATGCGGCAGATCGGACTTTCGGTCCCCCCTGCCACCATCACGTCGGCATCTCCGAGCGCGATCAGGCGCGCGGCATCGCCGATGGCATGCGCACCCGTCGAGCACGCCGTGACGACGGCATGATTGGGGCCTTTGAGCTGGTGCTTGATCGACACGTGGCCGGAAGCGAGATTGATCAGGCGCCCGGGAATGAAGAACGGGCTGACCCGCCGGGGGCCCTTCTCCTTGAGCAGGATCGACGTCTCGGCAATGCCCTGCAATCCGCCAATACCGGAGCCGATGAGAACCCCGGCGCGCTCTTGTTGCTCGGGTGTTTTCGCCTCGAAGCCTGAATCCGCCAGCGCCTGGTCGGCGGCGGCGACGGCATAGATGATGAAGTCGTCGACCTTGCGCTGCTCCTTGGGCTCCATCCAATCGTTTGGATTGAAGGTGCCGTCCGAGCCATCACCACGCGGGATGAAGCATGCGATCTGGCACGACAGGTCCGATACGTCGAACTCCTCGACCCGGCGCGCACCGCTGCGCCCGGCCAGCAGCCTCGACCATGTCGCCTCCACGCCGCTGGCGAGCGGCGTAACGAGACCCAATCCCGTAATAACGACCCGTCGCATGCAAAGTCCTTCTCCGGCGGCGCCCGGCAAAGGCCCGTCAACACCGCCTCGCGTGATCTGGGGAGCAGTTCTGCCGAGCGGGCAGCACCGCCACCGGCTTACGCTGCGTTCGCGTTCTTTTCGAGGAATTTCACCGCATCGCCCACGGTGAGAATGTGCTCGGCCGCGTCGTCAGGAATTTCGCAGCCGAACTCTTCCTCGAACGCCATGACCAGCTCCACGGTATCGAGGCTGTCAGCGCCCAGGTCATCGATGAAGGAGGCGTTCTCCGTCACCTTCTCAGCTTCTACGCCGAGATGCTCGACCACGATCTTCTTCACGCGCTCGGCAACATCGCTCATAGCTATTTCCCTCGTGTCGTCAGTTGTCACATGAGTTGTCTGGTGGTCGCCCCGGCCCGAAGGACGCGGACCGGAACGGAGTCTCCGAGCGGGCTACCAGAGTCACGGTTCGATGTAATCGAAATCGCCTGATCTCGGCAGCTTTTCCCCAAGTACTCCTTACGAAAGCAGGCGCTCCTAACACACTTCCCAGGCGTTTACTAGCGTTGCAATCGCCCAGGGGACGCGCACTCCAGATACGAGCCTAGCTCCTTGTCATGTAAACGCTTTTTCGATCAGACCATGGCCATGCCGCCGTTCACGTGCAGAGTCTGCCCGGTCATATAGCGGGCCTCCTCGCTGGCGAGGTAGAGCGCGGCAGCGGCGATGTCCTCAGGGACGCCGAAGGTCTGCGCGGGAATATGCTGCGCAATCGCCTCCACCTGCTTCTCGGTGAGCGCATCCGTCATGGCCGTCTTGATGAACCCAGGCGCGATGCAGTTGGCGGTGATGCCGCGGGCTGCGACCTCGCGGGCAAGCGACTTGGTCATGCCGATCATACCAGCCTTGGCCGCGGCATAATTGCCCTGGCCCGGGTTGCCGATGATCCCGGAGATGGACGTGATGTTGATGATTCGGCCCCACTGGCGGCGCATCATGTTACGTACCGCAGCGCGGCACAGCATGAAGGCGGACGTCAGGTCGACGGCGATGACCTGGTCCCATTCCTCGTCCTTCATGCGCATGAAGAGATTGTCCCGGGTCATGCCCGCATTGTTCACGAGGATGTCGAGGGTGCCGAGCTTCGCCTCTGCCTCTCCAGCCAGCTTCTGGACGGCAGCGCGGTCGTCGAGGTCGCAGGGCACGACATGCACCCGCTCCTTAAGCTCGCCGGCAAGCGTCTCCAGGCGGTCTATTTTGGTGCCGGAGATCGCAACCGTCGCTCCCGCTGCGTGCAGCGTACGCGCTATCGCACTGCCGATGCCTCCCGATGCACCGGTGACGAGCGCACCCCTACCAGCCAGACTGAACATGCCCATTATCTCCCGAGTGCAGCGAGCGCAGCATCCACATCCGCCGGCGTACCGACCGACATTGCCTTGGCATCCTTGAGAATGCGCTTCACGAGGCCCGCCAGCACCTTACCAGCGCCGATTTCATAGAAGTCGGTGACGCCGAGCGCGCCCATCTTCTGCACGCACTCGCGCCAGCGCACGGTTCCCGTCACCTGCTCGACGAGGCGCTTCCTGATCTCATCCGGATCGCTGATCGGCTCGGCAAGCACGTTGGCGACGACCGGCACGACAGGCCGGCGGACCTCCACCTTCGACAGCTCCTCGGCCATGACATCTGCCGCCGGCTGCATCAAAGAACAATGGAACGGCGCGCTCACCGGCAGCGGCAGCGCCCGGCGCACGCCGTGCTTGCGGCCGATTTCGGCCACGCGATCGATGGCCGATTTGTGCCCGGAGAGCACGACCTGCGTCGGCTCGTTGTCATTGGCGACCTGGCAGACATCGCCCTGGGCCGCCTCGGCCGCGACCTTCTCGGCGACGTCGAGACCGACGCCGAGCAAAGCGGCCATGGCCCCCTGCCCGACCGGCACCGCCTGCTGCATCGCCTTTCCGCGCGCGCGAAGCAATCTTGCCGCATCGGTGACGGACAGCGCTCCGGCCGCCGCGAGCGCCGAGTACTCGCCGAGAGAGTGGCCGGCGACATAGCTGACATGATCGGCGAGGCTGACGCCCTTCTCCCGCTCCAGCACACGAACGACCGCCATGGAAACGGCCATCAGCGCCGGCTGGGCGTTCTCCGTCAGCGTGAGGACGTCCTTGGGGCCTTCCCAGATCGTGCGCGACAACGGCTCGCCGAGCGCGTCATCGACCTCGTCGAAGACGTCCCGCGCCGCCTTGTAGGTCTCCGCGAGCTCCCGGCCCATGCCAACCTCCTGGCTGCCCTGGCCCGGGAACACGAATGCAACCGCCATCTGCCGCTGCCGCCCTGGTTATGCTGGCGAATGGTGAGTGGCGAATAGCGGATAGGGAAACCCATCCATTCGCCATTCGCTATTCGCCATTCGCTTGTTCCCTGCGCTTTAGGCATGGCTCGGACGGCGCTGTCAAGCCGATCGGGCCGCAAAGGACTTGCGGCTCGCGACGGTTCGCGTATAAGGAGCCCGTTCGCAAAGCCATCCCGGTTGGGGGCTGAACGGCGGGCACGCTTCTTCGTCCAACGATGAAATGCGTGGTTGGGGCGTGAGCTCCAGGCCGCCGGTGTCTCCGCTCTTCGAGGTCGTCTTTGGGGCCTTTCGTACCGCGCCTTAGCGCGGTTTGAACCGGCCTTGAAAGGGGCTCCGCGCCGGGGTGGACGAAATGGATGAGAGGCAAATCTGCATGCCACTTTACGAGCATGTCTTCCTGGCGCGCCAGGAAGTCTCGCCTCAGCAGGTCGAGGCGATGATCAATGAATTCGGGCAGGTGATCAAGGACAGCGGCGGTACCGTCGGCAAGACGGAGTACTGGGGTCTCAAGACGCTTGCCTACAAGATCAAGAAGAGCCGCAAGGCCCATTACGCGCTCATGAACATCGATGCCTCGCCTGAAGCGGTGGCCGAGATGGAGCGGCGTATGAGCCTGTCGAGCGACGTTCTGCGCTTCTTGACGCTGCGCGTCGAAGAGCACGAGACCGAGCCATCCGTGCAGATGCGCAAGGGCGAGGACCGGCGCGATGAGCGGGGTGCGCGCGGTGATCGCGGCGGGGGCCGGGGCGGCGCCCGCACCGAGGGCGCCTCCACGTTCCGCGCAAGGCCGGCCGGCGACGGGTCACGGTCGCGCTCAGAGCAATCCGGGTCGGAGGAGTAAGTCATGGCAGACGTCTCTGTCGCCGGTGGTCCCCGCCGGCCCTTCCATCGCCGCCGCAAGACCTGCCCATTCTCCGGGCAGAACGCGCCAAAGATCGACTACAAGGACGTGCGCCTGCTTGGGCGGTATATTTCCGAGCGCGGCAAGATCGTGCCGAGCCGCATCACGGCTGTCTCGGCCAAGAAGCAGCGCGAGCTCGCCCGCGCCATCAAGCGCGCGCGTTTTCTCGGGCTTTTGCCTTACGTCCTGAAGTAATCCGACAGGTGGTCGCCGGCGGGATTGCCGGCGATCTTTCTTGAGCACACGTGGTTGAGGCGGCCGGCAACGCTTGCGCCCCCTCTAACCGCCCAAAGCGCGGGACAGCTTGTGTCATGCCGTTTGCCCTCCTGATCGGAGTCGGAGCCGGGCTCGTCTCGGGCCTGCTGTTTGCGTCTGCCTCGACGGGGACCCTGCTCGGGCTGATGGTCCTCGT
>DASVDU010000180.1:0-51062 GCA_036380915.1 Hyphomicrobiaceae bacterium
TAAGTGGGAGTTCCGGCCGGAGCCTGGGACGCACGAGGTTCGCGTCGGCCTCATGGGACTTGGCGTCATGGGAGAGGCGACGGCGAAGGCGCTGAAGGCGCTCGGGTTCCAGCTCCGTGGCTGGAGCCGCAGCGAGCGCAACCTCGAAGGCGTGGAATGCTTCGCCGGGCAGGAAGGCCTCGATGCGTTCCTGTCCGGCACGGACATTCTCGTCTGCACGCTGCCCCTGACGCCCGACACGCGGGGCATCCTCAATCGCGGCCTCTTCAGCAAGCTGTCTCAGCACGGACGGCATCAGCGCATGCCGGGGCCCGTGCTTATCAATGCGGGACGCGGCGCGCTGCAGATCGAGGCCGATATTCTCGCGGCGCTCGATGCGGGCGAGCTTTATGCCGCCTCGCTCGACGTGTTCGAGACGGAACCCTTGCCGGCATCGAGCCCGCTGTGGTCGCATCCGCGCGTCATCGTCACCCCGCACAACGCTGCCGAAAGCACGCCTGAGGCGATCTCCCACTATATGCTACGCCAGATCAGGCGTCATCAGGCCGGGGAGCCGCTGGAAAACGTGGTGGATCGGGCACGCGGGTACTGACGCCGACCCCTCACATGACGGATATCAACCGTTAGAGAACTCCGGTGTGCTAGTCGCGGTCGAGTCGCGCTAGGCTCAGGCCTGCGAACTCCCTCCCAAAGCGGCGATCCCGGCAATGGCTCCTGACGATTCCTTCCGCAAGCAGCTTCAGCACGTCATCACCGCGCTCGAGACCTGGGCGAAGGAAATGGCGCCCTGGGCCCAGATCGAGCTCGGCCCCATCGGCAATGCCTGGCGCATCAGCGCCGTGCCGCATGCCGAGACGGCCTGCCCCTTCGAGATCGTTCTGCGGACGGACCGTCAATTCGACATCACCGTCGACGGTGAGACCTACGAGGACCTGCCGCTTGATGCGCTGACCGACATTCCGCAAATCGTGCGCGCCATCGCCAACGGCCGCATTCTCATCCGCCGATGGCAAAGCTCCCTCACCGGCCTGGTCTACAGCGTCGAGACGGTCGTGGATCTGCCTGGCGCCGATGAAGGGCGGTTCACGCGCCGTAATCCAGATGCGCCGGACGTGGATGATACGGAGCTGGAGGCAGCGATCGAAACGTTTGCGCCATACCGGCGGTGATCGCCCTGATCTACTTTTCCAGGGCAGACAGCGCCGGCAGGCGTTTGATGGCGGAGATCTCCGTTCCGGACCTCGCAATCCGTTGCGCGGCGGTGGCCAGCGGCTCGACCGTGACGGCCATGTGATGGGCGTTGGCGTGCACCATCATGAAGGCATCGCACATGATGCCGACGTGACCCGGCCAGAAGACGAGATCGCCGCGTTCGAGGCCTTCCAGGCCCGGTGTGATCGGCAGTGCGACGCCAAGCTGTGCCTGCTGCATGTCGGTGTCGCGGGGCGCCCGGAGGCCTGCCGCCTCCATCGAGACCTGCACCAGCCCCGAGCAGTCGATGCCGACGCGCGTGCGACCGCCCCAAAGATACGGCGTTCCGATCAGCCGTTCGGCGATCTCGACGAAGTCACGTGCGCAGCGGCTCTTGTCTGACGCATGCCGGTCTATGACGAAGCCGCCGCCAGCGAGGCGGTAAAACCGGTCGACATGCTCGGCCACGGCGAGAGGCGCATTGATGCTGAGATGCATGATCGGCGCGGTCTTGATGTCGGGTGCCGGATAAAGGAATGTGCCCAGCGCGGAGACCTTGTGCGTCGCCGGCCGCACTTCGGGGGTCAGTGCGTTGGCAGGCACGTAACCCACATACCCGTCCCGGTCGAGTTGCACCCAAGCCCAGCCGTTGGCCTCGTCGTAGACGGTAACCACTTCTCCGAAAAGCGCCTCGGTATCGAGGCCCGCCGTCGGAACGGGCCGGCGCCTTACGGCAACAGCAGCGCGGATCACCTGCTTCTTGACACCGGCAACGTAGCGCGGGGCCTGAACCTTGCCGCGCAGCGACTCGGCTGCCAGATCTTCCCGGTAGGCGTTGAGCCGCGGATCGAGCCGCGGCATCTGTACGTCTGGTCTCACGACTTCTGCCCTGTTCCAGGCTGGTAGGCGCGCCGCAGCACCTCGAACACGGCACGCGCCGTGTGTGGCTCACCACCTTTCGGTCCGAGCGGCCGAGCCGACGGGCGCCACCCGTAGATGTCGAGATGCGCGAACGCTTTGGTATTGCGCACGAAGCGACGCAGGAAGAGCGCCGCCGTCACGGAGCCGGCAAATGAGCCCTCGGAAACATTGTTCATGTCGGCCACTTCGCTATCCAGGTTGCGCTCGTAGCCATTCCAGAACGGCATCCGCCACATCGGGTCGCCAACGGAGAGCCCCGCTGAAACCAACTCGGCTGCGAATGCATCGTCGTCCGTATAGAGCGGCGGCACATCCGGACCGAGGGCCACGCGGGCCGCACCCGTGAGCGTCGCGAATGAGATGAGGCGGTCCGGCCCCTCCTCGTCGGCAAGCGTCAAGGCATCGGCAAGAACGAGCCGCCCCTCGGCATCCGTATTGCCGATCTCGACCGTCTTGCCCGAACGGCTCTTCAGCACGTCGCCAGGGCGGAACGCGTTGCCGCCGATGCTGTTTTCCGCCGCCGGGATCAGCACGCGCAGGCGGACGGGCAATTTCAGCGCCATGATCATGTGCGCCAGGGCCAGCGCGGTCGCCGCGCCGCCCATGTCCTTCTTCATGAGGAGCATGCCGCTTGCGGGCTTGACGTCGAGCCCGCCCGTATCGAAGCAGATCCCTTTCCCGACCAGCGTCACCCTGGGGGCCTCGGCCGCACCCCAGACGAGGTCGATCAGGCGCGGTGCCCGGACGCTGGCCCGGCCGACGGCATGGATCATGGGGAATCCTGCCGCGAGGTCATCGCCGGTGACGACGGTGAGCGAAGCGGCGTGCCGCTCAGCAAGACTGCGCGCCGCCGCCTCGATCTCGGCAGGCCCCAGGTCGCTCGCTGGCGTGTTGATGAGGTCGCGCCCCAGCCAAACGCCCTCGACGATGTGCTTCACCGCAGCTTTGTCGGCGCCGGCCGGCAGAACCAGCCCGGGTGGCTCGTCGCCTCCGTTCGACTTGTAGCGGCGGAAGCGGTAGGCCCCGAGCCCCCAGGCGACTGCGGCGACCTCCGCTGCTTCGACCTCGTCGGCAAAGGCGTAGCCCCCCGGCGGCAGGCTCGACGCGAGTTGCCCAACCAGCAATGCCGACGGGCCGCACGGATCGCCGTTCTGGCCATTACCCGTGCCAAGGACGACGCCCGCGATCGCGCCATCCTCTCCAGGCAGGAGGACGTGCTTCCGCGCGGCGCCCTTGAAGTCCATGCTCCGCAGCCAGGTCCGCTGCGCATCGGTGAGTCCGGGCAGAACGTCGAGCTCCTGCCCTTCCCCGAGCAGCCAAATGCGCCGGGCCTCCTTCGCCTGGTCGAGAAACAGTCCTGGGGGAATGAGATTTTCTGCGAGCATGTCTTTTCTGGTGCCTCGGTTGGATGGCATTCAAGCCCTATGCGGTCCCGAGGGCCAGCGCCAAACCTGCGACATAGCACATCAGCCGAATCGCCCGGCCCGCAACAGGGACGCGACAGATCGCAGTGGATTGCCACCGCGCCCGACCGACGCGCCGCTGTGGCTTCAAGCGCCCAGGCAAAAAAGCGATCGCGCTGCAACGGCATTTCTGCCGCCATGTTTCCCACAAGAGACTATGATCGGCTCCGTCCTGCTGGATCGAGCTTTGGAGCCCACCAAGATCGAGGGAATACGATGGCTGGCCGAAACCCTTTCCTGCCGACACTGAGAGCCACCGCAGTCGCAGTCCTGCTGGTGCTCGGGTCAACAGCCAATCTGTTCGCGGAGGGGGCGCCGGCCACCCAGACGCGGCTCCCGCAGGACGTGATAACGGAGCACGTCGTCGAGCTGCCGGGCCGCACCCTCCGGTTCACGGCGACGGCGGGCTCGTTCCCGCTCACCAACTCCAAGGGCAAGGTGCTCGCCGAGATGGGCTACATCGCCTATACGCTCGACGGCATGCCGGCCGACCAGCGCCCTGTCACGTTTGCGCTGAACGGCGGCCCCGGATCGGCCTCGGCGTGGTTGCAGATCGGCGCGCTCGGGCCCTGGCGCATCCGCATGGAGCAGGCCGCAGCCTCCCCCTCGGCGCCTGCTCCGCTGCTGCCCAACGCGGAGACGTGGCTCGATTTCACCGACCTCGTTTTCATCGACCCGATCGGCACGGGCTACAGCCACATCGTTGCGAGCGACAATGCCGACGATGGGAAGGACGAGCAGCGCAGGCGAACGGGACGGGCCGGCAGCAGGGACGAGGGAGGCCCGAGCTACTTCTGGTCGATCGAAGGCGATGTGGAATCCATCTCGGAGGTCATTCAAAAATGGATCCAGAAGAACGGTCGCTCGGCCTCGCCAAAGCTTTATGTCGGAGAAAGCTATGGCGGTTTCCGCGGCCCGAAGATCGCCCGCGAGCTGCAAAGTGAGCATGGGATCGCGCTGAACGCGCTGGTGCTCGCTTCGCCGGTGCTGGACTTCGCCGGCCGGCGCAGCACCCATCCGCCGATTTCCTACGTCTCTCTGCTGCCGTCGCTCGCTGCGGCAGAGATGGAGCGCCACGGTGAGGCGATCACGCGCGAGGCGCTGAGGGATGTCGAGGAATATGCCCGGACCAGCTATCTTGAGGATCTGATGCGCGGCCCGCGCGACTCGGCTGCCCTCGACCGCATCGTCGCGAAGGTCTCGGAAATCACCGGCCTGCCGGAGGACGTGGTGCGGCGCCACGGCGGACGGATCAGCGGGCGCATCTATACTGAGCACGTCAACCGGCCGGCCGGGAAGATCGCGAGCCTCTACGACGCGAGCATCACCGGGTTCGATCCTGATCCGATGTCAGGCAGGTCGCATTACAGCGATCCGTTCCTGACGGCACTGAAGGCGCCGATGACCGGCGCGATGCTCGAACTGTACCAATCGAAGCTCGACTATCGCACAGACCGTCCTTACGTGAAGATCAGCGGGAAGGTGAACAACAGCTGGATCTGGGGCAATTCACCAACCCCACCTGAATCGATGAGCGACCTGCGAGAGGCCCTGGCGCTCGACAAACGGTTCCGGGTGCTGGTGGTGCACGGCTACACCGATCTCGTCACGCCGTATTTCGCGAGCGAGCTGATCCTCGACCAGCTTCCGGCATTCGGGGACAGGCAGCGCGTCACGAGCGTCGTCTATCCCGGCGGCCACATGTTCTACAGCCGCGACGAGTCCCGCAAAGCCTTCCGCGAGGATGCGTTCAACCTTGTCGAGCGCATCATTGTCGAGTCGAACGAGGCTGCCCTGCTCTCCGGGCCGCCCCAGACAACGGGGGCAGCCGAGCCTCAGGAACCCGCGGTTCCGGCCAATCCAGCCGAGCCTGCTTTCCCTGAGGGGGCGGATGAGCCGCCGACGGCCCCGAACGCCGAGGCGCCGCCTGACCAATCGAGCAGCCGCGATACGTCAGACAGGCGCGATCCAGACGTGATTGTCGTGAAACGCGGCCCCGCCGAAGGGGGCCGGCTGTATGGCGCTCGTTAACGTGTTGATGCCTTTCTCGCCTTCGAACTGAGCGTTGGGAGAGATGCCTTCGACGATGACGACCCGGCGCTGCACGCCGGCGAAGGCTTCCGCGTGGATCAGGATCTCCCCGCGCTCGTTGCCCATGCGGATCCGGTCGCCATTGGTAATCCCAAGCTCGGCCAAGTCATCGGGGTGGATCTTCGCCCGCGGCCGGCCTTCGCGGGCACGGCTGGAGGGCATCTCGTTGAATGACGAGTTCAGATAGCTGCGGGCCGGCGAGGTCGCGAGCTTGAAAGGGTGCCTCTCGTCGATCTTCTCGTTGACGTCCCAGTGGTCGGGCAGCTCGGGGGGCAAATGGGCAATACCCCAGTCGTGCTTGCGGCCGACCGGAACCTCGGGCCACTTCGGACGAAAGCGGAACTTGCCGTCGGGATAGCCGAAGCCGTTGATGTAGTGTGAGCTCTCGAAATCGGGCTGGCAATCGATCCACTTCTTCTCTTCGAGCTCCTCGAGCGTGCCCCAGCCGGATTTTCTCAGCGTCCAGTCGATGATCTCCCGCGCCGTCATCTCGAAGCCGGGATGCCTTGCGCCGACGCGTTTCGCCAGCTCGACGATCACGTCGTGGTTCGACCGGCACTCGCCGGGAGGCTCGATGAGCTTCGGCCCGAGCACGATGCTCTGCTGCCCGCCCGCCTGATAGACGTCGTCGTGCTCGAGAAACTGGGTCGCCGGCAGTACGATGTCAGCCACCTCGGCCGTGGCGGTCATGAAGTGCTCGTGCACGCACACGAACAGATCCTCGCGTGCAAAGCCCTGTTTCACCAGCCGCTGCTCGGGCGCCACCTGCACCGGATTCATGTTCTGGATGAAGAGCGCCGTCACGGGCGGGCCGTCGCCGAGGTCGTAGCGATCACCGGTCAGCACCGGGCCGATGCGGGACATGTCGAGCACGCGCACGCTGGGGTCGGCGACGTCCAGCCCCTCGATCAGCGACTTGTCCCAGTGGAAGATGTCGCCGTTGTTGTGGAACGCACCGCCGCCCTCGTAGAGCCAGGAGCCGGTCACGGAGGCGATGCAGGAGGCCGCGTGCATGTTCACCGAGCCGTTGCGCTGGCGGGAGAATCCGTAGCCGAGACGCAGGTAGGTGCGCGGCGTCGTGCCAATCATGCGCGCGAAGGTCTCGATCTCTTCGACCGTCAGCCCAGTGATGGCGCTCGCCCACTCCGGCGTGCGCGTCCGCAGGTGCGCTTCGAGCTCGTGCGGGCAATCGGTATAGCGCTCCATATAGGGCCAGTTGGCGTAACCATCCCGGAACAGCACGTGCATCACCGCGCAGGCGAGCGCGCCGTCAGTGCCCGGACGGAGGCAGAGCGCCAGATCCGCCTGCTCCATCGTTCCGTTATGATAGATGTCGATGGCGACGATCTTCGCGCCCCTGGTCTTCCGCGCCCGGATCGCATGGGTCATCACGTTGACCTGCGTGTTGACCGGGTTGGTGCCCCAGATGACGATCAGATCCGACTTCGCCATTTCCCGCGGGTCCGGGCCGGCGAGCTTGCCGGTGCCGGCGACGTAGCCCGTCCAGGCCAGGGTCGTGCAGATGGAAGCGTACATCTCCGAGTAGCGCTTGGCGTGCCGCAGCCGGTTGATGCCGTCGCGCATCACGAGGCCCATCGTGCCGGCGTAGTAGTACGGCCAGACGGCCTCGGGTCCGTACTTCCGCTCTGCCGTGAGCATCGCCTCGGCTGTGATGTCGAGGGCATCATCCCAGGAGATGCGCTCGAACTCACGCGAGCCCTTGGGTCCCTTGCGGCGCAATGGATAGAGCAGCCTGTCCGGATGGTGCACACGCTCGGCGTAACGGGAGACCTTGGAGCAGATCACGCCCGCCGTGTAGGCGTTATCCTTGGACCCGCGCACGCGTCCGATCCGGCCGTTGCCGAGGAGCTCGACCTCGAGCGCGCAGGTGGATGGGCAGTCATGCGGGCAGGCCGAATAGCCGATGGGAACCTTGGCGTCCATGTTTCGTTCCAGTGGAACAACCGAAGAGACTTGAACGCTAACTGCTTTCTTGAATGGATGAAAGCGCATCGCGGGCGGGAGCGCGCAAGGGAGCGTGAACACCTGCTGGAGTGCGATGAAAGCCGGCATCACCGGACATCGCGAATGGAGACCAAAATGCGCCTGTTCCTTGCGGCCCTGATTGCGCTCGGCGGGCTAGCGGCATTGCCCGATCACGCCGATGCGCGCAAGAAGCCCCGCGCGCCTTACGCCTATCGAGACTATGGCCCGCCGCCGGCCTATCGGAACTATCGACGGGCTCCTCCGCCCTACGGCTATCGCTATCGGCAAACCGAGGACCCGAATTCTTCGGTATGCATTGAAGCGGAAGCCCTCGATCCCGGCGGCAACTACGCAGGTTATCCCTGCTGGGCACGGCGGGCTTTCGCTCCGAAGAAAGAGTTCTGACGCCGGAGGCCTATTCGGGCATGAACGGCAGGTCCGTGGGCTGCGGCTTGGCCCCGAGCTGGGTCAGCAGGCAATGAACCTGCCCGCGATGGTGCGTCTGGTGATTGAACAGATGGGCAACGAGAACCCACTTGGGCTGCGTGAAGTTACGGCCTGCAGCGCCTGAAAACCACGTCAGATCGCCCGCGAAGTCTTCAGGCTGAAGCGCATGCGCCCAGGCGACGAGCTTTTCATCTGTCGCCTCACGTTCCGCTTTGAGCACGTTCCAGTCCTCGAAGTAGGAGACCGACTCCGGGATGCTTTTCGGCGC
The DNA here is from genome assembly GCA_036380915.1 of Hyphomicrobiaceae bacterium. Classification (GTDB taxonomy): domain Bacteria; phylum Pseudomonadota; class Alphaproteobacteria; order Rhizobiales; family Hyphomicrobiaceae; genus ZC4RG25. The sequence goes on from DASVDU010000180.1 coordinate 8,368, forward strand.
CGGGGCGGGCCAACCGGCCAGCCGGTGCATCCACATCCGGTCTCCCCACAGCAGATGGTTCAGCGTTGCGTGGATCGAGCCGAAGAAAGCTCCGCGCGGCTCTCTTCGCTGCCTGTCCTCCAGAGTATCCGCAGCCCCATAGATCGACTGGTTCTGCCAGCGATTATAGCGGGCCATAAGGGCGACGTGCGCAGGACTGATCATGCCTCACGTTACCATGTTTCGTCGCGGCTTGCGGCCTCGCGGGCCAGGAGTGGCGACAGAGGTGGGAGCGATCAGGTCGACCGCTCGTCGAGGCCCGATCAGCCAACGATCTCGTTCAGCCCGAAGTTGAGCAAAATCTCGCGCTCCGCGGAAGCGGGGCTATCGGAGCCGTGCACCGAATTCTCGCCCACCGAGCGGCCGAACATTTTGCGGATGGTCCCCTCGTCGGCCTTGGCCGGGTCGGTGGCGCCCATGACCTCGCGATACCTAGCGATTGCGTTCTCGCCTTCCAGAACCTGGATCACGATTGGCCCCGAGGTCATGAAATCGCAGAGTTCGCCATAAAACGGTCGCGCTTTGTGCTCCTCGTAGAACTTCTCGGCCTGCGCCCTCGTCCAGCGCACGCGCTTCTGCGCCACGATGCGCAGTCCGGCCTTTTCGATGAGCGCGTTAATCGCGCCAGTCAGGTTACGCTCGGTCGCGTCCGGCTTGATGATGGAGAATGTACGCTCGATGGCCATCGCTGCCCTCTGTGTCCACTTCTGCCGCTCGTTGGCGCCGGGTTATAGCTGCCACCCTGCAGGCCAGCAAGGGAGGCGTCCGTGAAACGTTCCGGGGAAAAGGACGCAGCGCAATTGCCGCGTGCCATCTTTCGCCACATCAACGTGACGTTTATAAGCGGCCTGGCGACCGATCTCCGAAGAACTGTAGCTGGGAAGCCGAGTATGGCGCGCACGGCAGCGTCGCCATCAAAATGTTCAGAGTAGTGATTGCCGATGCAGGCCGAGATACCGACGATCCCGATTATTCGGTTCAGGCTTCAGAAACCGTCATTTTGCGTGTCCGTTCGATGCACCGGAGGTGCCCTTGCTGCCGGGCGGACGCGCACCTTATGCTCGGCGTGGACGCATTCGACAAGGCTGTGAATGAGCGATGGCGGGGGCGGCTTCTCAAATAGAGTGGTATATCGCGCGAGACGGACAGCAGTACGGTCCTCTGTCGGACCTGGAAATGCGCAAGTTCGTCGAGCTCGGACACCTGCGCCCATCGGATCTCGTCTGGCGTTATGGTTTTCCGGACTGGCGGCCGGCGCCCGCCGTGTTCCCGACCGCTGCGCCGCCGAGACCGGAGCCGTCGCGCCCGTCCTACCGGCCGGAGCCGCGGCCTCAGCCTCAACAGCCGCGGTACGAGCCCGCCCGGCCCTCGTCGCGCGAGGCGAATGAGCATGGCGCCGCGTCCGCCCGGACGGCGGCGGCGCCCGTGGCCGTCTCCAATCCCTACGAGGACGATGACGACGATGACGGCGACGATTTCCTCCCGGAGCAGCCCCGGAAGGGTTGGCGGCGCGTTGCGGTTGCCGCCATTCTAGTAGCGCTGCTCGGTGGCGCTATCTGGCTGGCTGTCGATCTGGTGCCCAGCCCTGCCAATCTCATTGCGCTGATCGAGGCCCCGAAGACGCCCTCCGGCGGACCACCTGATGAGGCCGCAGGAACGGAAAGCTCGCCCAGTCAGACGCTGCAGTCTGCGCGTGCCGACGCCGCGGTGCCGGACGGTCTGTTCCTGAACACCCCATTGTGGCAGCTCATCAAACGCGAGTTTCCCGAGTGGTACGAGCAGCGCGTGAAAGAGGCAGCGCAGCTCGAGGCTGAGGGCCGCGATCCCGAGTTCATCCAGCGCCGGCTGACGGAGAATGTCGTCGCGCTGCGGCGTCAGCATGCCGAGGAGGCCTTGGCGGCCTCGCCGGGGACGCTCCGAGGCATCGCACAGAATTTCCTCGAAAACCTGCAGCGGCTGTCGGCGGAAAGTGTGGAAGCCTGCTACGGCTTCATCAGCAAGGGCGAGGCGAGCCCCCAGGTGTTGGCGCTGATGAACTCGCCGGAGCACCGTGAACGGCTGCAGCGCCAGGTGACAGCCGTGTTCGAGGCCGTCGCCGAGGGCCGGCGTTCGCCGCAGACCCATCTGCCGCCGCGTCAGGCGGACTATCAGGCACTGACACAGGCGCTTGCCGGCCGCGGCTGGACGAACAACGACATCCAGCTTTTCTCCAACCCGCGCGCGCTCGCCCAAGCGCCGCCGCAGGAGGTCTGTCGGCTCGTCCAGGATTGGTTTGCCGCTCAGCTCTCGATCCCCGACGAGGACGTGCAACTCCGGTTGCTCGTCGAGTCGCTGAAGCCGGTGGTGGCTGGATGACTGAGCACCCCGCTGCGGTTTGACGGCGTGATCCCCGCGACGGCAGATCTGGATTCGAGGCAGAAGCCGCAGCCGGGCCCGTTGCTATTTGGCGGCAGTGACATCCGCCGCGGCACCCGCTATCTCCCGCCGGATGCTGCACATCAACGACCTCACCTTCCGCATTGAGGGGAAGATCATCTTCGAAGGTGCCACGGCAGGTATCCCGGCCGGGCACAAGGTGGGGCTTGTCGGACGCAACGGCGCCGGCAAGACGACCCTCTTGCGCCTGATCACGGAGGAGCTGGCGCCCGACGGCGGCTCGATCAGCTACCCGAAACACACCCGGATCGGGTACGTGGCGCAGGAGGCGCCGGGCGGCGACGAGACGTTGATCGACTGGGTGCTATCCGCCGATCGTGAGCGCACCGAGCTTCTCGCCGAAGCCGAAACGGCGACCGATCCCCACCGCATCGCGGATATTCACCAGCGTCTCGCCGACATCGATGCCCATGCCGCGCCGGCACGCGCCGCCCAGATCCTTGCCGGTCTCGGTTTCGACGAGGCAGCCCAGCGGCGCCCCTGCCGGGAGTACTCGGGAGGCTGGCGCATGCGCGTGGCGCTCGCCGCGGTGCTGTTCCTTGAGCCGGAGCTACTGCTGCTCGACGAACCGACCAACTATCTCGACCTCGAGGGTACGATGTGGCTCGAGAGCTACCTCGCCGCTTACCCTCACACCGTCCTGATCGTCAGCCACGACCGTGATCTGCTGAATCGCGTGGTCGGCTCCATCCTGCATCTCGACCGCGGCAAGCTCACTCTCTACACGGGCAACTACGACGAATTCGAGGATCTGCGCCGCGAGCGGCTAAGCCAGCAACTGGCGCTCAAGAAGCGGCAGGACGAGGAGCGGCGGCGGATCGAGACCTTCATCGCCCGCTTCAAGGCGAAGGCAAGCAAGGCGGCTCAGGCTCAGAGCCGGGTGAAAGCCTTGGCCCGCATGAAGCCGATCGTGGCTCAGGTCGAGGAGCGGGTCGTGCCGTTCAACTTTCCCAAGGCCGAAAAGCCGCTGGCGAGCCCGCTTCTGCGCCTGGAGGACGTCGCGGTCGGCTACGAGCCGGACAAGCCGGTGCTCAGCCGCCTCAACCTGCGCATCGACAACGACGACCGCATCGCTTTGCTGGGCCAGAACGGAAACGGCAAGAGCACGTTCGCGAAGCTGCTCGTGGGCAAGCTCGACCCGATGGCGGGCCGGGTGATCAAGGCCCATCGGCTTGAGGTCGGCTACTTCGCCCAGCACCAGCTCGACGAGCTGGTCCCAAGCAAAACGCCCTACGATTACATCACCGAGCTCATGCCGGATGCCACAGAGGCGCAGCGGCGGACACGGCTCGGCGGCTACGGCTTCGGCATCGAGAAGGCCGATACGCGCTGCTCGAACCTGTCAGGAGGCGAGAAGGCGCGTCTGCTGTTCATGCTCACCGCTTTCCACGGGCCGCACCTTCTCATCCTTGACGAGCCGACGAACCATCTCGACGTCGACAGCCGCGAGGCGCTGATGCAGGCGCTCAACGAATTCGAAGGCGCTGTCATCCTGATCAGTCACGACCGCCATCTGGTCGAAGCCAGCGCCGACCGTCTGTGGATCGTGCGCGACGGCACGGTGACGCCGTTCGACGGCGATATGGACGACTACAGACAGCTCCTCCTTGCCGAACGGAGCGCCAGGAACCGGGAACGTGCGAAGGACGGAGCCGGATCGGAGCCGCGCGTCGGCCGCGCCGAGCAGAGGCGGGCTGCGGCGGAACGGCGCGCCGAGCTTGCGCCGCTCAAAAAAGCAATGCAGCAGGCCGAAAAGGAGGTCGAGAAGATCACGGCCGAGATTGCGAGGATCGACGCCGCTCTCGCAGATACCGACCTATACGCCCGCGACCCGGACAAGGCACAGCGCCTGTCGATCGATCGTGGTCTGGCCGCAAAGCGGCTCGCCGATGCGGAAGAAGCCTGGCTGGCCGCGATTGAGGCCTATGAGGCCGCGGCCTCGGAGGCGGATGCGGTGGCTTGATCCAACAACGCCGCACCTATCCGGTCGTCATCCCGGGCCTTGGGCCCAAAATCCAGCCAACCGCGAGCGCAGAAGCAAGCTTAAGGGGGATCCCGGTAAGGAGCACCGGGATCGCGTCTGGGGCTGAAGCAACGCTGTCAAAGCAAAAGATGCGACCCGTCGCAGAAGGGCTGATCGTCGGTCGCCTTGCAGCCGCAAAGGTTCACGATCCCTGAGGTTTCGGCGACGAACCGGACGGGCTCGATGCCGGTGTCCTTGTGCGAGCCATCGCAGAACGGCTGCTTCTGAGAGCGGCCGCAAGCGCACCAGAGATAAACCCGCCCCTCCTGGAGCTCCACCTGATAGGGCCCCTTCTGAGCCACAATCGGTTCCTCAGCCATCCCCTTATGATCTCCCTGGCCAATGCTCGCTGGCATTGTGCAGCATCGTCGGGCGCCGCGTAACGGGGTCGCGACGGGCTGCCGCGCTCTTTTTTTACTACCGGTTCCCGCGCCGAATTGCCTAGTAGTAGCGGCGAGCAGAAAAATACCACCACACCGGGGACTCATCATGCGGCATGGCGGCAAGATCCTGATCGATCAGCTCGAGGCGCAAGGCGTGACGACGGCATTCACCGTTCCGGGCGAAAGCTTCCTCGCCGCGCTCGACGGACTGCACGATTCAAATCAGATCCGCACGATCATCTGCCGTCAGGAAGGCGGCGCGGCGATGATGGCCGAGGCCTGGGGGAAGGCGACCGGCAAGCCCGGCATCTGCTTCGTCACGCGCGGACCCGGCGCCGCAAACGCGATGAGCGGGCTTCACGTGGCCCAGCAGGACTCGACGCCCATGATCCTGTTCGTCGGCCTGCCCGGCGAGCGCCATGAGGATCGCGAGGCCTTCCAGGAGATCGAGACGAAGCAGCTGTTCTCCTCGTTCGTGAAGTGGGCCGCCGTCATTCGCGCCACCGAGCGCATCCCGGAATACGTGAGCCGCGCCTTCCACGTGGCATCGTCGGGCCGGCCAGGCCCCGTCGTGCTCGGATTGCCGGAGGACATGCTGTCGGCGAAGGCGGACGCGAAGGACGCCCGCGCCGCGCGTATCACGCAACCCGCACCAAGCGCCACGACGATGGCCGAATTCGCGGATCTCCTCGCGAAGGCCGAGCGGCCGCTGATGATCGTCGGCGGGCCCGGCTGGAGCACGGATGTGCAGCAGCGGATCGAGCGGTTCGTGGAGCGCTTCGATCTGCCCGTCGCGGCAGCGTTCCGGTTCCAGGACTACATCGACAACCGGCACCCCTGCTACGTCGGCCACGTCGGAATCGGCATCGATGCCAAGCTCGCGGCGGCCGTGCGCGATGCCGACCTGCTGATTGCACTCGGCGCGCGGCTGGGCGAGATGACCACGAGCGGATACACGCTGCTAGACATTCCGAACCCTTCGCAGCGGCTCGTCCATGTCCACCCGAGTCCCGACGAGTTGGGCACGGTCTACGCGCCCGATCTGCCGATCACAACGACCGCGGAGCAGTTCGCCGCCGCACTCGGTGGCTTGACGCCGCCGGCCAACATCGCCTGGAAGCAGCGGCGCGCAGATCTGAGGGCCGCATGCGAGGCGGCCTGGACGCCCATCGCCACGCCCGGCGCGGTCCAGCTCGAGCAGGTCATCCGCACCGTCTCGGACATGCTTCCGGAGGACGGAATTGTGACCAATGGCGCCGGCAACTACGCGGCGTTCGTCCACCGCTACTTCCAGTACAAGGGCTACCGCACGCAGCTCTCCCCGACGTCGGGCTCCATGGGCTACGGATTGCCGTCGGCCATCGCCGCGAAGCTCGCCAATCCTACGCGTCCGGTGGTTTCGTTCGCCGGTGACGGATGCTTCATGATGACGAGCCAGGAGCTCGCAACCGCAGTCCAATATGGGACAAACGTCGTCACCATCGTGTGCAATAACGGCATGTACGGCACGATCCGGATGCACCAGGAGAGAAAGTACCCGAACCGCGTCGTCGGCACGACGCTCGTCAACCCGGATTTCGCCGCCTTCGCCCGGGCCTTTGGTGCACATGGAGAGACCGTGCGCCACACAGAAGAGTTCCGCCCGGCTTTCGAGCGGGCCCTGGCCGCGAACAAACCGGCCGTCATCGAGCTGAAAATCGATGCCGAAGCGCTGACCCCGCGGCAGTCTCTCAGCCAGATCCGCGCATCGGGTGCGAAATCTTAAGAGAGTCGAAACACGTCACTGAGTTCGCGTTAAACGTGTTTCCAGGACACATTCGACAGATATCGCGCTATCGGTTACAAGTTCAGTAACGATCTCGACGCGCTGAAATGGCTCCAACGGAGATTCGGCACCCCAATTGCAAGTAGCAGCACGATCCGCTGCTACGGGGTGCCGGTGAGCCAGCCGGTCTGCGGGTCTATGAGCGCGACCCGATCGTGGTTACGCCTGATGAACTCCTCACGCGGTATTCTTGACGACTCTCCCCCTTTGCCTTCCCCTCCTCCGGCCGGAGGAGGGGGTTTCTTTTTGTATTGCCGTAAGTTCCGCACCTCACCTCATATCTCTTCCGAACTCGTGGTAAGGCAACAGCGGCAGCCCCTCCACCTCTCCCACGGGGAGAGGTCGGTCGGAGAGCCGGGTGAGGAATTGCAACAGTGGTTAGCGGTGGAGCCCCACCACCCCGCCCCCTCCCCACCGGGGAGAGGGAGATGAGGCACGAGCTTAGCTTGGCTTGTTTCGATCTACATCGGAAATGATCTAGGCGGCCTCGGCGAAGTCGAGCCGGAAATTGTGCTGATCGGCGAGGATCTTGATGGCCCGCTGAGCTTCTTCCGCCGGCAGCGGAGTGAACGGCGGGAGCACCTCGGCCCAGCCCTCGTCCTGCCGATAATGTGCGATGAGCGCCTTCAGCGTCGGAATGACCGGGAAGGACTGAACGGTCTTCCGCAAAGCAGAGATTTTCTCCTGCATCGCATCGGCATTGGGCCCACGCCAGTTGTCGTAGAGCTGGCGCATGGCACGGGCGCTGATGTTCGCCGTCGCAGAGATCACACCGGCCGCCCCATTCCGCAGTCCGTCGAGAAGAAAGAGCTCCGAGCCCGGGAACAGCTCGAAATCCGGGAAGGCGTCGAGGATCGCCTTCATGTTCGACCAGTCGCCCGAGGAGTCCTTCAGGCCGACGACGACCCCAGGAAACTCGTTCTTGAGCCGCTCGATGAGCGATAGGGAGAAGCCCACCTGGGCAACGGGGGGGATGTGGTAGAGGTACACGCGCAGCCTGTCGTCGCCGACCTCGTCGATGACATCCGCGAAGAACCGGAACAGCCCCTCCTCGCTCGGGTTCTTGTAGTAGAAGGGCGGCAGCATCAGGACCCCGCCGCAGCCGAGGTCGACGGCGTGCTGGGTCAGCATCGCGGCATCCGCAACCGAGCAGGCGCCGGTGCCCGGCATCAGCTTCGAAGGATCCATGCCGCTGTCGACCAGCTCCTCCAAAAGCTCCATGCGCTCATCAAGGCCAATGGAATTGGCCTCACTGGTGGTGCCGAACGGCGCCAGCGCCGTGCAGCCATCCTCCATCAGCCACTCTGCGTGCTCGATGAAGCGATCCGGATCCGGAGCGCCATCGTCGCCGAAAGGCGTCAACACCGGCGCGATGACGCCATTGAAATTGCGCGGGACGTTCATGGTGTCTATTCCTCGTAGTCCTGAAACTTAAAACCTTCTCGATGCCCATATCCGTCGCGATCAAGGCATCGGAATCGAGGGCTGCGGCACCGGAACATGGTAGCCCTTCTGGACCGCGGGCCGTTCCGCTATCGCACGATACCAGCGCAGCACATTGGGAAACTTGTCGAGGGCGATCTCCTGCCATTCGAACCGGGATATCCATGGCCAGGTGGCAATGTCAGCGATGGAGTAATCACCCGCCAAAAACTCCACCTCCCCAAGCCGCCGATCGAGCACACCATAGAGGCGCAGGGCCTCCTTGGTATAGCGCTCCTCGGCGTACGGTGCCTTGCCCCTGTTGAATTTCACGAAATGGTGGACCTGTCCCAACATCGGCCCGACCCCGCCCATCTGCCACATCAGCCACTCGACGACGCGCCAGTGGGCCTCGCCTTGCTTGGGCCAAAGCTTACCCGTTTTCTCGGCGAGATACATGAGGATCGCACCGGATTCGAACAGCGACATGCCGTTGTCGCGATCGACGATGGCAGGGATGCGGTTGTTGGGGCTGATCTTCAAGAAGGCAGGCTCGAATTGCTGGTTCTTGCCGATGTCGACCGGATGCACCGTGTAGGGCAATCCTATCTCCTCCAGCATGATCGAGACTTTCCGCCCATTGGGCGTTGACCACGTATAGAGATCGATCATCGCGAGCACGTCCTTCCCGTCAGGTGATGCGAGCGGCGGAGCGTGATGATCGAGAAGTTCGCCTGTTCTCTCGGCGCCCGCCTAGGGCCAGCTTCACGATCCCGATCACGCTGGAAACTTGTGTGATTTTGATGTCCCATCCGATCCCGAAGTTCCCTCCGACCCCGCCGCAAGCTCCGGCGAGCTGCGGGGCCGCGACACTAGACGATACCACCCTGCCACCGCAATGCTACCGGTGGCACATCACGTGAGCCGTGTCGCCAGAATCCACGCCGTTACGAACAGCGGTGAAAGTGCCGTGGAAAGCACCACCGCTGTCGAAATGAACTCCGACTCGGTCTTGTACTCGGCCGCAAAGATGGTGATCAGCACGCCGACTGGCGTCGCTGCCGCGACGACCATCACCGCCGTGATGTCCGGCGGCAAACCCATGGCATGGCAAATCCACCAGCTCAGCGCAGGCGCCGCGACGAATTTCAGCAGCAGCATCAGGGTCTGTGGGAGAGCTTCGAAGTTCACCGCGCGTGCGGCGGCGACCTGCGCACCCAGAGTATAAAGCGCCAGCGGCGTGAAGATTGAACCGAGGAACTGCAACGGCTGGCCGACAAGGGCCGGCAGCTCGACCTCCAGCCCGCGCAGCGCGATGCCGAGGATGACCGACGGAATGAGCGGCGTCTCGAATGCGTTGCGCAATTTGACGAGCCGGCTGCCGCCGGCCGGCGCCAGCAGCCATACGCCCACCGTGCAGACGAGGATGGCCATCAGAGCCGTCAGCACTGACTGGTAGATGAGGTAATCCGCGCCGAACGCGAGCTGTGTCACGGGAATGCCGAAGAAGCCGACGTTCGCGTAGGCCGTGCCGAGCCCCATCATCGGCCCCAGCGAGGGTCGCATGCGCAGCAAATGCACGAGCAGCCATCCAAGCGGAATGAGGATGATGAACTGCACGACGCTGAAGTAAACGACCGGCCAGATCACCGACAGCGGCTGATTTCCGGTCGACAGGAAATGCACGAGAAAGGCGGGCATCACGACGTAGACCTGCAGCCTGTTGAGGCTGCCGACGTCGAGCTTGAGGCGCGGCTGCAGGAGCCAGCCCAGCGCGACGAGCGTGATGATCGGCAGAGTGACCTGCGTGAGGATCTCGATGAAGAGCGACATCCCCTCCCCGCCGCTGTCGCTTGAACTGCTATCTGCTGAGCGGCTGCCGTCCGCCGCCCAAGAGGTCCGACGCTGCTTGCAGAAATCGCGGCCGAATGAAACGGCTATGGTGCCGCAGGCGCCGCGTGCGGAGACTTCGAGCGGGCGGGGGAGCCGGCGCGGCTCCGCCGAGACGTGCTGCTGCCGGCAGTGCTAGGAGCGATCAGCCCGGCCTCCTGCTCTATCCTTGCCAGCGCCTCGCTCAGTGCGCGCACCGCGGACGGCATGTCCCCTCCGTGTGGCACAGCAATGGTTCTCGCAGCGCCTCGTGATTCAAGGCGCTCTGCGAGGCGCGGCCCCACGATGCGGCGCAGACAGGCTTTCGGCGTCAATGTCGCGCGTACTGCATCGAGCTGGCCGGTGAGCCGCAGCGCGCGTACATCAGGGCAGACGTCATAGAGCTCGCCGACGAGGTTGAGCGGCGCGGCGATCACCGCTGAACGGCCTGAGATGAGCATCCTCTGAATGCTGTCCAGCAGGCCGAACCTGTGTCCCTCTGAGCCCCATGTGGCCATGAAACCGCCGTCCTGCTCGATCTGGCGGAACAGGCTCCGGGTCACGGCAATCTCTGCGTCCGGAGGTCCGTCGCGCCGGGTCGTGATGCGCTTCGGAAACTCCAAGGTGCTGTGGGGTATGCGCCGGCGCGCGGCGGTCAGCAACAGATCGAGCTGAGCCTGCTCGGCGGCTGTGACCACGACCAGGCAGCCGGAGTCGCCGGCCATCCTGTCGCGAGTGAAATGCTGCTTCGGTTGCGCCCTGCGCGCCATGGAGCGGTCCTGACTGCCATCGAGGCGAGAGTACGCCGGCACCAGCGGCGCCCCCCAAAGCCCCCTGCATCTGAACCGACTCGGCGTGGCTTGTCGATAGATGGGAGGTATGCGCTCGCAGAGGAACTCGTGGACGGGTCCGGAAGCGACACAGTTTCGCCGCAATCCAGCCATTGATCGGTTTGGTTCGCGTTAAGCGTGTATCAGTGGCGTACGGACTACCTTGGGTGAACAGTCGGGACCTCTCGCAACATCAACGGGGTAAGCGGTATGACCATCGCTTCAGGCGCCATCATCCATTCGTTGCTCGATAGCTTCGCCGCCGCGGAGGTGCGCGACTTTCCCTACAGGCATTGGCTGCTGACGCGCTGCTTTCCGGAAGAGGCGGTCGACGAGGTCCTTGCGCTCCCCTTCCCGGCACCCGCGCTCGGCGGCATCTCCGGCAAACGAGAGATCCATAATGCCACGCGGAAATACTTCGACGTCGAGAACCGCGGGCGATTCCCCATCGTGGCTTCCGTAGCGGAGGCCCTGCAGGACAGGCGTGTGACCAGCGCGGTGGAGCGCGTCTTCGGCGTCAGGTTGGGCGGCTCTTATCTGCGGATCGAGTATGCTCAGGATACCGACGGCTTCTGGCTCGAGCCACACACCGACCTCGGCGTCAAGCTGTTCACGTTCCTGATCTACCTGTCGAAGGATCCGAGCCACGCCGATCTCGGCACCGACATCTATGATCTGGAAAAACGGCACGTCGGCCGCTCGCCTTTCGTTTCGAACGGTGCGATGGTGTTCGTGCCGTCGGACATCACCTATCACGGCTTCGAGCCGCGCAAGATCAACGGCGTGCGCAAATCGATCATCGTCAACTACGTGACGGGCGCCTGGCGCGCCCGCGAGCAGCTCGCCTTCCCCGACAATCCCATCGCCAGCATGGCCGCGGCAGCCTGATCGGGGCCTCTACGCTGTCGCCGCCTGCCGGCTCCCGCGCCAGTGGGCGGCGATGGCGCCAGCCAGCATCAATGCTGCGAGCACCAGCAGCCCCGCCGAGATGGGTCGCGTGACGAATACGGACAAGTCGCCCTGGCTGATCTGCACGGCCCGGCGGAACTGAATTTCGGACAGTGGCCCCAGGATCAGGCCGACGATGACCGGCGCGATCGGGTAATCGAGCCGCCGCATCAGGCAGCCCAGCAGGCCGATGGCGATCAAGGCCATGACGTCGACCAGCGAGCGATTGATCCCGTAGACGCCCAGCATCGCGAAGACGGAGATGCCGCCGTAGAGCCAGGGCTGGGGAATATAGAGCAGCCGCACCCACAGCCCGACCAGCGGCAGGTTGAGCACCAGCAGCATCGCGTTGCCGATCAGCAGGCTGGCGATCAGGCCCCATACGAGGGCGCTGTTCGACGAGAACAGCAGCGGGCCGGGCTGCAAGCCATACTGCTGGAAGGCCGCCAGCATGATCGCAGCCGTCGAGGATGTCGGCAGGCCGAAGGTGAGCAGCGGCACCAAAACGCCGGCAACCGCGGCGTTGTTGGCGGCTTCGGGACCTGCGACGCCTTCGATTGCACCCTGGCCGAACTCCTCCGGCCGCTTCGCCAGTGATTTCTCGACCTTGTAGGAGATGAATGTCGGCAGCTCGGTGCCGCCGGCCGGCAGGGCGCCGAACGGGAAGCCGATCAGCGTGCCCCTGAGCCACGGCTTCCAAGACCGCGCCCAGTCCTCGCGCGTCATGAAAGCCCGCCCCTTGACCGGCACGATCTCCTCGCGGCGCAGGTCGGCCCGCGAGGCGAGGAAGAGCGCTTCGCCGACGGCGAACAGGGCGACGGCTACGAGCACGACACCCAACCCATCCTGCAACTCGAGTACGCCGAATGTGAAGCGGGACTGGCCCGTCTGCTGGTCGATGCCGACGAGCCCGATAGTAATGCCGATGAACAGCGAAACGAGCCCCCGCAACACCGAGCTGCCAAGCAGCGACGAGACGGCAGCGAAGGCAACCACCATCAGCGCGAAATAATCGGCCGGGCCGAACAGCAGCGCGAGCTTCACCACCTCGGGTGCGAGCAGCGCCAGAAGGAGCGTGCCGATGACGCCAGCCACGAACGAGCCGATGGCGGATGTCGCCAGCGCCGCGGCTCCGCGTCCGGCGCGGGCCATCTTGTTGCCGTCGATGGTGGTGACCAGCGAGCCCGTCTCCCCCGGCGTGTTGATCAGAATGGCTGTGGTCGAGCTGCCGTACATCGCCCCGTAGTAGAGGCCGCCGAACATGATGAACGCCGCCGTCGGATCGAGATGGTAGGTGACCGGGAGCAGCAGCGCGATGGTCAGCGCCGGACCTATTCCCGGAAGGATGCCGATCGCGGTGCCCAGCGTTACGCCGACCAATGACCACATCAGATTGAGCGGGGTCAGGGCGACCGCGAACCCGTGGGCAAGGTTGCCGAAAACGTCCATCCCTCACCCACCGAGCAGGCTGTCGAATACGGACCCGACGGGCAACAAGAGCCCGAGCCCGTAGGAGAAGACGAGAAGGACAACGAGACCCATCAGGAGACCGACGCCGAGGTCGGCGATCAGCCGCCGCGATCCGAAGGCGCGGGCGACCGCTGCGAAGAGGAGCGCGGTGGCCACCGCGAAGCCAAGAGCTTCGACCGTGAGCAGGAAGAGCACCGGGCCGGCGAGCGCCGTCAGAAAGGCTGGCCAGTCGTTTTCGGGCGTGTCATTCTCGCTTCCTGCCTCGGGGCCGTCGTGCGAGCCGAATAATGCCGAGGCAATGGTCAGGACACCAAGCACCACCAGCGCGACCGCGACGATCGACGGAAAGAGCCGCGGACCGAGAAGCACCACGGCGGGGGAAACGTGGATCTCCTGCGCGCTGATGAAAAGTCCGGCGCCGATGAGTACGAGTGCCAGCCCGACCAGCGCGTGCGCGTTGAAGCGACCTGTCACGAGCGCTCCTCAAAGAGGTAGGCTGCCGCCACTCAGGCGGCAGCGCCACGAAGGACCGTGGCTAGTTCACCAGCCCGACCGACTTCAAGATCTCCGTCACCCGCTGGTTCTCCTCGGCCAAGTATCGCTCGAACTCAGGGCCCGAGAGATAGTTGTCGAGCCAGTTCCGTTCGGTGAGCTTCTGCTTCCACTGGTCCGACTTCACCATGGCATCGATGACGGCGGTCAGCTTCTCTCGATCGGCCTGCGAGATGCCGGGCGGTGCCATGACGGCGCGCCAGTTGCCGATCACGAGATCGACGCCCTGTTCCTTGAAGGTCGGCGCGTCGATGCCCGCGATGCGCTGATCGCTGCTCACCCCCAGCCAGCGCAGCTTGCCGGCTTGGACCTGCGGCTCGAGCTCCGAAGCGCTGTTGATGCCAAGCGTGACGTGTCCCCCGAGGATCGAGGCCATGGCCTCGCCGCCACCGGAATGCGCGATGTAGTTGACCTTGGCAGGATCGACGCCGACGGCCTTCGCGAAAAGTGCGGCGGTGATGTGATCCGTGCCGCCAGCAGAACCACCGCCCCACGAGACGGAGCCGGGATCGGCCTTGAGCTTGGCGATAAGGTCGCCGAGCGTCTTGAGCTCGGAATCCGCCGGAACCGCGATGGCCTCCCACTCGGAGGTCAGCCGCGCGATGGGTGTGACGTCCGTGAGCGTGACCGGCGACTTGTTCGACAGAATGGCCCCGACCATCACGAGCCCGGACACCATGAGGGATTTGCCGTCGCCCTTCTTCTTGGCGAACTGCGCAATGCCGACCGTGCCGCCTGCGCCCGCGACATTCTCGACGGTCACGGACTTCACGATGCCTGCCGACTGCAGGACATCCTGCATGACGCGGGCAGTGCCGTCCCAGCCACCGCCTGGCGCGGCGGGCGCCATGATCGTGAGCTGATCCATCTGCTGTGCTGACGCCGGCAGCGCCATGGCAGCGGCCAGCGCAATGGCGAAGAACGTCCGCCGAGTGGTCCCTTTGCCCATTCGATTCCTCCCAGTCACGTAAAGGGCTGGATGATCCCTCCCGTCATGACTGGTGTAGTCTCTGGCCAAGCGGGCAGGCAACCCCGACCTGAGTCAAAACGCCGGCGCAAATCGCCGATGCGCAACAGGCAAGCACCGCGAGCCTGTGACGACTCGCGGTGCCTCGCAGTTCGAGAAATGCTGGTTTGGGAAGCTAGCTTCAGCGACCCTGCGGTACGCTCGGTCCAGCCGGCGGTTGAAGGCGATCGAGAATGCCGCCGCGCGGCGTGGTGTCCTGCTGATTTTCGCCTGCCGGTGCCTCGGTTCCCTGCTGCTGGGCCGCAGGCTGATCGAAGATCGACGGCGGCGCCGAAGCGCGCTGAGCCATCAGCGACAAAATGGTGCTCGTCAGGAAAAAGGCTGCCGCCAGCCCGGCCGTGATGCGCGTCAGAAGGTTGGCCGTGCCGCGGCCCGTGAGAAACCCGCCGCCGCCTCCGCCGCCGATGCCAAGCGCACCACCCTCCGAGCGCTGCAGCAGGACGACGCCCACGAGCGCAGCGGCGATCATGATATGAATAAGGAGGATGACGGTGACCATATCGGTTCGCTTCCGGTAATCGGGCTGTTCGGAGATTGCGGCCTTCTACACGAATGCGGTACCGGCCGCCACCCCTCCTGTCGCCGCAGCCGTGATGAGATTATCGGCCTGCACGGGGCTTCCGCTTGGGCGCAGGTGCTGCGGCATGCGTTTTCGGCTTGCGCTTGGGCAGCGGCACGACGTTGGAGGGCTCCGATGCTGTGGCCACCACGTCCGGGCAGCGAAACCCGATCTGCTCGTCGAGCTCGATCAGCCGCTGGACGGCCTTCAGCTGAGCCGGCGTCAGATTGGCACGCCCCCACTCCGGTCCCCTCGCCATGTTGTCCCTGGCCCCGTCCATGACGAGGTTGAGCCGCTCTTCCCGGAGCTGAATGCAGGTCTGAGGGTCGAGCGGGACCGCGCTCGCAGGATCAGCCGGCAGCAACGCCGCTGCAGCAGCGAGCGGCAGGAGGCTGTAAAGAGCGCATCTCAAATGCATTGACCCACTCCTTCGGTGCCGGACAGGCATCCCGCATTACTACCCGACCTTGCAGGCCGCAACGATCCCGAGCAGATCCTTCGCCTTGAGGCTCGCACCGCCGACGAGCGCCCCGTTGACGTGCGGCACTGCCAGCAGCTCCGCGGCGTTCGACGGCTTCACCGAGCCTCCGTAAAGAACGCGCATCTCCCGCCCCTGTTGCCCGAGCAAATCGGACAGGCGGGTCCGGATGAAGGCATGGACCTCGGCGACCTCGTCGACCGTCGGCGTCAGGCCGGTGCCAATGGCCCAGACGGGCTCATAGGCGATGATCGTGTCGGCTGCCGTGGAGGCCTCGGGAACCGAGCCTGAGAGCTGCCGCGCGACCACGTCGAGCGTCAGGCCCGCCCGCCGTTGCCCTGCAGTCTCGCCGATGCAGATGATCGCCGAGATACCGGCCCGCAGCGCCGCTTCCGCCTTGGCCTTGACGATGCGGTCGAGCTCCCCGTGGTCAGCCCGTCGCTCGGAATGGCCGACGATGACGGCCGTTGCACCGGCATCATGCAGCATCTCCGCCGAGATGTCGCCGGTATGAGCGCCGGAGGGGAGCCAGTGACAATCCTGCGCGCCGACGGCGAGTCGGCTGCCATCCGCCAGTTCGGCCAGTGCAGAAATCAATGTGGCCGGCGGGCAGATCATCACGTCGATGCCGTGTGAGACCTGTCCTGAAACGATCGCATCGCGCACGGCTGCCGCCTCGGCGAGGTCTGCCTTCAGGCCATTCATCTTCCAGTTGCCCGCGATGAGCGGCCTGATCGGGGCTTGATAGGCGGTGCTGGCTGTCATGTCGGCATCCGTGGAGTCTCTTTGACGCGTACGCAACGCGGCAGCGGGCTGATATGATCGAGCGATCCTGCCTTGCATTCAAGGACGGGCTGGGCTTCTTATCACATCCAAGCCGATTGGGGCGTAGCCTGGTGGGCACGCCGTTACTCCCTTGAATCGCTGACCGGCAGGCATAACAGAACGCAAGGATAAGATTTAATCGATGCTAGACGCCCTGCGCCGCGGCGCCACCAGCTGGGTGGCCAAGATTTTCCTGGGCCTGCTGGTCCTCAGCTTCGCCGTGTGGGGCGTGGCCGACGTGTTCCGCGGCTATAACGAAGGCGCACTGGCCGAGGTCGGCGACCGGCAAATCACGTCCGACGAGTTCCAGCGCGCGCTGCAGCTTGAGCTGGCGATGTTGGGCCGCCAGATCGGGCGGCGGCCGACGATGGAGCAGGCGCGCGCGTTCGGCATCGACACGCGTGTGCTGTCGCGGCTCATCGGGGCAGCCGCGCTGGATTCCCACGCCGAGGAGCTGCGGCTGTCCATCACCGACGAAGCCGTCGCCGAGGAAATCCGGAACGACCCCTCGTTCAAAAATCCGGACGGCAGCTTCAATCGCATGGCGCTGGAGAGCGTAGCGCGCGAGCTGGGCCTCAGCGAGTACGGATTCCTCGCCCTCCGGAAGAAGGAGGAGATCCGCCAGCAGCTGACGGATGCGATCACCGCGGGTGCCTATGTCCCCGATACGCTCGTGAAGGCGCTTTACGACTATCGGAACGAAGCGCGCAACGTCGAGCACTTTACGATCGATCCCAATGTTGCCATCAAGCTGCCGGAGCCCGATCCGGCGAAGCTCAAGGAGCTCTATGAGTCCGAAAAGCAGCGCTTCATGACGCCGGAGTACCGCAAGCTGGCGGTCATCGGCCTCACCATGGAGGAAATGAAGAAGCGCGTGCCAATCACCGATGCCGAGCTCTCTGCCGCCTACGAGCAGGACAAGGCGCGCTACGAGGTGCCGGAACGGCGCCGTGTCTTGCAGATCGCGTTCAAGACCCCAGAGGAGGCAGAGCAAGCCGCTGCAGCGATCAGGGGTGGAAAGAGTTTCGAGGACGTCGCCAAGGAAGCAGGGATAGTCGAGTCGGACTACACGCTCGGGCTCCTGTCACGCGACGAGCTGATCGATCCGGCTGTGGCCGAAGCCGCCTTCTCTCTCGAAAATGGCGCCGTTTCGGACGTTGTCCGCGGTCGTTTCGCCCCGGTGCTGGTCAAGGTCACCGAGATCCAGCCCGGGAAACAGAGGACGCTCGACGAGGTCAAGGACCAGGTTCGCGACACGCTCGCTGCGGACAAGGCCGGACCGGAGCTGAACAGGTTGCATGACGAAATCGATGACCGGCGGTTCGCGGGCAAGCCACTGAAGGAGATCGCCCAGGAGCTCGACCTCCCCTTCCTCGAAATCGAGGCCACTGACAAGACGGGCAAGGCGCCGGACGGTTCGGTGGTTGTGAAGGGTCCGGATGCCGACCGGATCCTGAAGGCCGCGTTCGAGGGTCAGGTCGGTTTCGATGGCGACTCGATCGAGCTCGCCGACGGCGGCTACGGCTGGGTGAACGTGATTTCCGTGACGGAAGCCAAGCAAAGGACATTCGAAGAGGCCGAGGCCGACGTCGCCGCGCTCTGGCGCGAACGGGAGACGCGGCGGATGCTCTCGGAGCTTGGCAGCCAGCTGGCCGAGCGCGCGGGCAAGGGCGAGAGCATGGAGGCCCTGGCGCAGGAGGTCGGCGGCAAGGTCGAGACCGCGCGGAACGTCAAGCGGATCGGCGGTGCACCAGGGCTGCCCGACGGTGCCGTGGGTCAGGCCTTCATCACGGCCCGAGACGCCGCCGGCTCGGCCGAGACGCGCGACGGGAAATCCCGCGTGGTCTTCAAGGTCACCGAGGTGATCCCGCCGCCGGCGGCGACCAAGGAGGAACTCGATCGCTTGCGCTCAGAGCTCGAGCGGCAGGTCGAAGGCGACCTCCTCTCCGGCTACCTGGGGGGCCTGCAGGACCGCCTCGGCGTGAGCATCAACCAGGCCGCCTATCTGCGCGCCGTAGGCGCCAGCCCAGAGCAGCAATAGAGGGATGCATCGGTGAGCAAGCCCGCGATCCCCGGCCTCGAGGTCTCGCCGGGTTATACCTCTTTTGCTCAGAAGTACGAGAAGGGTGAATCCCAGGTTGTCTCCACGCGGCTCGTGGCGGATCTGGAGACGCCCGTTTCGGCATACCTGAAGCTCACCGGCGCTCCTGGCCGCGAGTCTCGGATGAGCTTTCTTTTGGAATCGGTCGAGGGCGGGGCGGTTCGCGGCCGTTACTCGATCATCGGTCTGGAGCCGGATCTCGTCTGGCGCGCCTTCGGCGAGACGGCCGAGGTGAACAACAACCCCATCGGCGAACCCGACGCTTTCGAGCGCGAGCGCCAGCCAACGCTCGCCGCTCTTCGCGCGTTGCTCGCCCGCTCCGCCATCGCATTGCCCGAGGACCTGCCGCCCATGGCTGCCGGTGTCTTCGGATACATGGGCTACGACACGGTGCGGCTCATCGAGCATCTGCCCAACCCGCGCCCCGACGCTCTGGGGGTGCCGGACGCGATCCTGATGCGGCCGACGCTCATCCTCATCTTCGACGCCGTGAAGGACGAGATGGTGCTGGTGACGCCCGTGCGGCCGGCCAAGGGTGTCACGGCGCGCGCCGCCTTCGAAGCAGCCGAGGCAAGACTGCTGAGAGCGGCCAGCGCACTCGAGACGCCGCTGCCTCATAGTGCTGCGGGACAAGGCGCGCTGGAATTGCCGGAGCCGGAATCGAACACCTCTCCCGCCGAGTACATGAGCATGGTCGCGCGCGCCAAGGAGTACATCGCCGCCGGCGACGTGTTCCAGGTCGTGCTCTCCCAGCGGTTCTCCATGCCATTTCCGTTGCCGCCGTTTGCGCTCTATCGCGCCCTGCGGCGGACGAACCCGTCACCCTTCCTCTATCATCTCGACCTCGGCAGCTTCGCGCTCGTCGGCTCGAGCCCGGAGATCCTCGTCCGCGTCCGCCGCGGCGAGGTGACCATCCGGCCGATCGCCGGCACGGCGCGCCGCGGGGCGACCGCCGCGGAAGACCAGGCGCTCGCCGAGGCGCTGCTCGCCGATCCCAAGGAGCGCGCCGAGCATCTGATGCTGCTCGATCTCGGCCGGAACGATGTCGGCCGGGTGGCGGAGATTGGCTCGGTGGAGGTGACGGAACGCTTCGTCATCGAGCGCTACAGCCACGTCATGCACATCGTCTCGAACGTCGTCGGCAGGCTCGACCCGAAGAAGGACGCCATCGACGCACTGATGGCCGGCTTCCCGGCCGGCACCGTCTCGGGCGCGCCCAAGGTGCGCGCGATGGAAATCATTGACGAGCTGGAGAAGGACAAGCGCGGGCCTTACGCGGGCTGCGTCGGCTACTTTTCGGCGGACGGTCAGATGGACACCTGCATCGTCCTGCGTACCGCGATCGTCAAAGACGGCGTCATGCACGTCCAGGCGGGCGCGGGACTCGTCTACGATTCGATTCCCGAGAACGAGCAGCAGGAGTGCATCAACAAAGCCAAGGCGCTCGTACGGGCAGCCGAGGAAGCCGTACGGTTGGCGAATCGGTCCCCGCGTTCGACGGAGCGGGGCAACGGCGGCCCCTTCGCCTGACCTTCCCGCCTGGGATGCCGGCTCGGCGGCCGGTGCGATCAAGCAAGCAGGTGTCATCCCGGTGCTCGTCACCGGGATCCACAGCTCCGCTTGGCTTCGACGCTCGTTGAGAGGTGGATCCCGGGCATGAAGCCCGGGATGACCGAGTTCTGGTTGGCCGGGTGAGTTCCACTCGGAGGTTCGGGAGTGCGGACTTACCCCCGATTGATGCTGTCCCGGAGCGTCTTCGAGGGCTGGAACTTCGGGACGTTGGCTGCGGGGATCTTGATCTCCTGGCCCGTCGAAGGGTTGCGGCCCGTGCGGGCAGCGCGCTTGGAGACCTTGAACTTGCCGAGCGGCGGGATGCTCACCTCCTCGCCCTTGCTCAATGTGCTTTCGATGTAAGAGACCATCGCATCGACCGCGGCCCCCGCCTTCTCCTTCGAGAGCTCGGCATGCCGGGCGATTGCGTCGATCAGATCTTTCTTGCTCATCTTCATTCGTCCTCGAAGGTGACCCGGGCCGCACTTTTGAGATCAGGACCCTTGGCCAGAACAGCTGACGTTGAGGCTACAGGTGCGGTGAACGAACGACTTCCCTCCTGTGCCGTCAAGTAGGAAACGCGGGATTCGCCCGAAAACACAGGCGAAAATGGGGATGGGCCTTCCTCTCGGCATAGAAAAAGATCCCGCCGCAACGCGACGGGATCTTTTCAGTGTCGCCACTTCGCAACGCTTCAGTGCGCGGTGATGCGCGAGGAGCCCGGCTGGGTCTCGCCGCCGGAAACAGCCGCTGCCGGCTCCTCCCAGGCGATGGGCTCGGGCTGGCGGACGAGCGCAACCTTCAGCACCTCGTCCATCCGCGCGACCGGGATGATCTCGAGAGCGTTCTTGATGCTCTCCGGGATGTCCGCGAGGTCCTTCACGTTCTCCTCCGGGATCAGCACCTTCTTGATGCCGGCCCGAAGCGCCGCGAGCAGCTTTTCCTTGAGGCCGCCGATCGGCAACACACGGCCGCGCAGCGTGATCTCACCCGTCATGGCGACGTCCTTGCGGACCGCAATGCCGGTCAGGACCGATACGATCGCCGTGACCATCGCGACGCCTGCCGACGGGCCATCCTTGGGCGTCGCGCCCTCGGGCACGTGCACGTGGATGTCCCTGCGCTCGAACAGCGTCGGCGGGATGCCGAAGTCGACCGACCGCGACCGGACGTAGGCGTTCGCCGCCTGGATCGATTCCTTCATCACGTCGCGCAGGTTGCCGGTGACGGACATCTTGCCCTTGCCGGGCATCATGACGCCCTCGATGGTGAGGATCTCGCCACCGACCTCCGTCCATGCCAGACCCGTCACGACGCCGACCTGATCCTCGAGCTCGGCCTCGCCATAGCGGAACTTCGGCACGCCGAGGTACGTCTCGATGTTCTCGGGCGTCACCTCGACCGACTTCTTCTCGGAGGTCAGGATCTCCTTGACGGCCTTCCGCGCCAGCTTGGCGATCTCGCGCTCGAGATTACGCACACCGGCTTCCCGCGTGTAGCGCCGGATGATGAGCTTCAGTGCCTCGTCGCTGATCGAGAACTCGCCCTCCTCGAGCCCGTGCGCCTGCTTCTGGCCCGGAATGAGGTGCCGCTTGGCGATCTCGATCTTCTCATCCTCGGTGTAACCCGCGATGCGAATGATCTCCATGCGGTCCATCAGGGCCGGCGGGATGTTGAGCGTGTTCGCCGTCGTCACGAACATGACGTTCGACAGATCGTAGTCCACCTCGAGGTAGTGATCGTTGAACGTCGAGTTCTGCTCCGGATCGAGCACCTCGAGCAGCGCCGCCGCCGGGTCACCACGGAAGTCCGAGCCCATCTTGTCGATCTCGTCGAGCAGGAACAGCGGATTGACCCGCTTCGCCTTGCGCATCGACTGGATCACCTTGCCGGGCATGGACCCGATGTAGGTGCGCCGGTGGCCGCGGATCTCCGCCTCGTCCCGCACGCCGCCGAGCGACATGCGCACGAACTCGCGGCCCGTGGCATTGGCGATCGACTTACCGAGCGAGGTCTTACCAACACCTGGCGGACCGACGAGGCACAGGATCGGACCCTTGAGCTTGTTGGTCCGGTTCTGAACCGCGAGATACTCGATGATCCGTTCCTTGACCTTCTCGAGACCGTAGTGCTCCTTGTCCAGGATCTCCTGAGCCTCGGCGAGGTCCTTCTTCACCTTACCGCGCACGCCCCACGGGATCGAGAGCAGCCAGTCGAGGTAGTTGCGCACCACCGTCGCCTCTGCCGACATCGGGCTCATCTGCTTGAGCTTCTTCAGCTCAGCAAGAGCCTTATCCTTGGCCTCCTTCGACAGCTTGGTGTTCTCGATCTTCTCCTCGAACTCGGCGATGTCGTCGCGCTCGTCGGTGTCGCCGAGCTCCTTCTGGATCGCCTTCATCTGCTCGTTGAGGTAGTACTCGCGCTGCGTCTTCTCCATCTGGCGCTTGACGCGGCTGCGGATACGCTTCTCAACCTGCAGAACGGAGATCTCGCTCTCCATGAGCGCGTAGACGCGCTCGAGCCGGTCCGAGATGACCGTGGTCTCGAGGATTTCCTGCTTGTCGGCGATCTTAATCGCGAGATGCGAGGCGATCGTGTCGGCGAGCTTCGAGTAGTCTTCGATCTGGCTCACCGTGCCCAGCACTTCCGGCGAGATCTTCTTGTTGAGCTTCACATAGCTCTCGAACTGGGACACCGCGGAGCGGGCCAGCGCCTCGATCTCATCCTTCGCGCCGATCGTCTCGGTGACCCGCTCGACCTCGGCTTCGAAGAAGTCGGGATTGTCCGTATAACGGCAAATGCGCGCACGCGTCGTGCCCTCGACGAGCACCTTGACCGTGCCATCCGGCAGCTTCAGGAGCTGAAGCACCGAGGCCAGCGTGCCCATCCCGTAGATGGCATCCGTCGATGGGTCGTCGTCACCCGCATTCTTCTGCGCCGCGAGCAGGATGTGCTTGTCCGAGCGCATCACTTCCTCGAGCGCATTGATCGACTTCTCACGCCCGACGAAGAGCGGCACGATCATGTAGGGGAAAACGACGATATCGCGCAGCGGCAGTACCGGAAACAGTTCCTTGCCGGCGCCTTTGTCTTTGGTCGCTTTAACTTCGCTCATGGTTTTCTCTACTCCCTGCGCCCATTACCGCGTCGCGCCTCACGCCCCGATACGTATGGAAACTGTTGGTTCTTGTACTTGTCACCGCCCCTACGAAGATTCGAGCCAATCCGTGCGCGTTGGATGCTGCTGCGTGAATGGCCACCTGGCCGGCCGGCTCCCGCACTGCCTTTGCGGCGATCGAGCGCCGACCTATACCGACACATCCGCCCGCCCCAGAGAAACAGACATAAGCGTCCCCGGGTCACACACAAGACCATCACGCCACTGCCGAACAAAGGGCCGCAGCAGGCGTCAGGCGCTGGAGCCCTTTTCCTCCGCACGCTCCGTATAGATACGCAGCGGACGTGCACCGCCTTCGACCACCTCCGGGCCGATCACGATTTCCTCGACACCCTTCATGCTCGGCAATTCGAACATAGTCTCGAGCAGAATGGCTTCCATGATCGATCTCAACCCGCGGGCACCGGTCTTGCGCTCGATGGCCTTGCGCGCGATCGCCCTCAGCGCCTCCTGGGTGATAGTGAGCTTGACGTCCTCCATCTCGAAGAGCCGCTGATACTGCTTCACCAGCGCGTTCTTCGGCTCCGAGAGGATCTGCACGAGAGCGTCCTCGTCGAGGTCCTCGAGCGTCGCGATGACCGGCAGACGGCCGATGAACTCCGGGATCAGACCGAACTTCAGCAGATCCTCGGGCTCGACGTCCCGCAGCACCTCGCCCGTCCGGCGCTCGTCAGCCGCTATCACCCGGGCGCCGAAGCCGATGGAAGTGCCCTTGCCACGCCGCGATATGATCTTCTCCAGGCCGGCAAAGGCGCCGCCACAGATGAACAGGATGTTGGTCGTATCCACCTGCAGGAACTCCTGCTGCGGATGCTTGCGCCCGCCTTGCGGCGGCACGCTGGCGATCGTCCCTTCCATGATCTTCAGCAGCGCCTGCTGCACGCCTTCGCCAGACACGTCGCGCGTGATCGACGGGTTGTCCGACTTGCGGCTGATCTTGTCGACCTCGTCGATGTAGACGATGCCGCGTTGCGCCCGCTCGACGTTGTAGTCGGCCGATTGCAGGAGCTTGAGGATGATGTTCTCGACATCCTCACCGACATAGCCGGCCTCGGTCAGCGTGGTGGCATCCGCCATCGTGAACGGCACATCGAGTATGCGGGCGAGCGTCTGCGCCAGCAGGGTCTTGCCGCACCCCGTCGGTCCGATCAGGAGGATGTTGGACTTGGCCAGCTCCACGTCGTTGTTCTTCGCGGCGTGGTTGAGCCGCTTGTAGTGGTTGTGCACGGCGACGGAGAGCACACGCTTGGCGTGATCCTGGCCGATCACGTAGGAGTCGAGAACCGTCTTGATTTCCTGCGGTGTAGGCACGCCGTCGCGGGACTTCACCAGGGTGTTCTTGTTTTCTTCCCGGATGATGTCCATGCACAGCTCGACGCACTCGTCGCAGATGAACACCGTCGGTCCGGCGATGAGCTTGCGCACCTCATGCTGGCTCTTGCCGCAGAAGGAGCAGTACAGGGTGTTCTTTTCTTGCTGGGCCATTCGATCGTCTCACCCTCGCCGGGAGGCGCTTGAAAGTTCAGTTCCCACGAGCATCGTGCCGGTGGCCAACCGAGCGCTGAATCCATTTAGCCGATCTGAGCACGCTAAGTGCATCGGGATCAAGATTGGATTAACGACATCAGCCCCGCACCATATCCAGTGGCGTCGTGGCCGCCACACCACGACAGTGTCGCACCAGTGCCGATCCGCAAACGATGTTGGCACAACGTGGCCGCAATACGGCCCGGAATGTTCGATTGGAATGCAGCTCTTAACTATGATGCGGTCCGATCTGGGCCGCGCCGGTCGTCCGGCGCGGCTGTTCCCCTACTTGGCTTCGAGTGCCTGCTGAAACGCCTCTGGCTCAGGTGGCTTTGGCCTCCGCGGCGGCCTCGAACTCCTCACGCTTGAGCAGGACGCGGTCGACGATACCAAAGTCACGGGCTTGCTCAGCCGTCATGAAGTAGTCACGGTCCAGCGTCCGTTCAATGGTCTCGTACGGCTGGCCAGTATGCTTCACGTAGATCTCGTTGAGCCGCCGCTTCATCTTGATGATGTCCTCGGCGTGCCGCTCGATGTCAGACGCCTGGCCCTGGAACCCGCCCGAAGGCTGGTGCACCATGACGCGGGCGTTGGTCAGCGCGTAGCGCATGCCCTTCTCGCCGGCGCAAAGCAGCAGCGAGCCCATCGAGGCCGCTTGACCGATGCACAGCGTCGCCACCGGCGGGCGGATGAACTGCATGGTGTCATAGATGGCCATGCCGGACGTCACCACGCCACCCGGCGAATTGATGTACATAGAAATCTCTTTCTTCGGGTTCTCCGCCTCGAGAAAGAGCAGCTGCATGCAGATCGAAGCCGCGGACTGGTCCTCGATGGGACCGGTCACGAAGATGATGCGCTCCTTCAGCAGTCGTGAGGGCAAATCATACCCGCGCTCGCCGCGCGTCGTCTGCTCGACCACCATTGGCCAGAAGGTGTTGGTGTAGGTATCGATGGGGTCGCGCATGGGCTCGTGCCTCCTCTTTGCGGGGCCCCAATTGCGGGCGCCCGCGTCTGTCGTGTCTGGAAAAGAACCGATGCGTTACATTTAGTGCGGCGTACAGGAGTTGTCGCCCCCCGCCGACGGAACGGCCTCACGCCCAGCTCGTTCTCAACCTCAAGTAGACAGCCATGCGAAAGAAGGCAACAGGCCTGGACATGCGTCGGTGCCGCATCACTCCTCGTCCGGCTCGGGCTTGAACAGCTCTTCCCGGTCGACCTTCTTCTCCTCGAGCTTGACCTGCCCGAGGATGTGATCGACGACCTTCTCCTCGAAGATCGGCGCGCGCAGCTCGGCGATGGCGCCGGGGTTCTTCTCGTAGAACTCGTAGACGAGCCGCTCCTGGCCTGGATACTGGCGAGCCTGCTCCATGAGCGCGCGCCGCATCTCGTCCTGGGTGACCTGAATCCCGCTCTTCTCGCCAACTTCGCCGAGGATCAGCCCGAGGCGCACCCTGCGCTCGGCGATCTTGCGGTACTCTTCCCTGGCCTGCTCCTCGGTCTTGCCTTCGTCCTCGAAGCTACGGCCGGCCTGCTCGAGGCCCTGCGTCACCTGGCGCCAGATTGCCTCGAACTCCCGCTCCACCAGGGTCGGCGGCAGAGCGAAATCGTGCCGCTTCTCCAGCTCGTCCAGCAGGGCCCGCTTCAGCTTGGCGCGTGAAGCCTGGGCATACTCGCGCTTGATCTGCTCGGTCACGAGTTCCCGCAGCTTCTCCAGATTCTCAACGCCGAGATTCTTGGCGAACTCGTCGTTCACTTCCGGCTTTTTCGGAACGGCGACTTCCTTCACCTTGACGTCGAACGTCGCCTCCTTGCCGGCAAGCGACTTCTCCGGATAGTTCTCCGGGAACGTCGCCGTCACGGTGCGCTCCTCGCCCGCCTTGGCGCCCTTGAGGCCGTCCTCGAAGCCAGGGATGAAGCCACCCTGCCCGAGCACGATGTTGACGCCCTCGCCCGCGCCGCCCTCGAACGGCTCGCCGCCGATCTTGCCGACGAAGTCGATGGTCAGCCGGTCGCCATCCTCGGCAACCCGGCCCTCGGTGACCTCGTAGCTCGTGCTGCGCTCGACCAGCTGATTGATGGCCTGCTCGACAGCACTGTCATCGACATCGGCCGTCAGCTTCTCGAGCTGCAGCTCGGAAAAGTCGATCAGGTTGATCTCGGGCAGCACCTCGAAGGACATGCCGAAGGACAAGTCGGCTTGCCCCGACATCACCTTCTCGATTTCCTGCTGATCCTCCGGCAGGTCGATCTGCGGCTGGATCGCCGGCCGCTCCTTGCGCTCGTCGAGCGCGGCGCGGCTCTTCTCCTCGATGGTCTGCTGCAGGACCTCGCCCATGAGCGAACGGCCGAACACCTTTTTGAGGTGCTGGACGGGAACCTTCCCCTTGCGGAAGCCCTTGAGCTGAACCCTGTCCTTGATCTCGTCCAGCCTGGCGTCGAACTTGGCGCCGATCTCACCTGCGTCCACCACGACCCTGAGCTGGCGCTTCAAGCCGTCCGAAAGCGTTTCCGTTACCTGCATGAACCTGACAACCTGCCTGGAATCATCCAATCCCGCGTACCTCGCGGACGCGCCCGCACCGACGTCGGCCAGCGCCCGCCACAAACTCACCGTCTCGCTGCGTGGTGCGGGCGGAGGGACTTGAACCCCCACGGCCGAGGCCACCAGAACCTAAATCTGGCGTGTCTACCAGTTCCACCACGCCCGCAGCGCACCGCGCCCGTCAGGCGACCAAGCCTGACCTGCGCAAGCAACCCCATAATGCTTCACGGCGGCCGCGAGGGCGTGCACCGGCACGGTGTTCCCTGCCACCTCGCATGCATGAAGGCCCGCGGACATATATCTGGCCAAGTCCCGTTAGATCAATGGAGAAGTTGGCGCGTGCGATTCGGGAGGGGCCGTGTCCGCAAGGGCACGATGTTTCATAATTGACACAGGGGGACGCACCTAATGCTCGCACTTCTCGGTACACGCCGCATCGCTACGCTTTGTGCCTGCGTTGTCACCCTCCTCTCCGCAGCCTCCCTCGCCGCCACCGACCGCCCGGCGGACACGCGCGACCACGTCGGCATCGTCCATCGGGCGCGCGGCCAGGTCCAGATCGAACGCAACGGCGTCCTGATCAAGGACGTAACGGCCGGGCATACCCTTGCCCGTCGCGATCAACTCTCGACGGGTCCGGGCTCCCGCGTGATCCTCTCCTTCAATGACGGAAGCCAGCTGGCGGTCGGCGAGAACGCACAGCTGGTCATCGCCGACTTCATGCGCGAGGAAGGCCGCCGCAGCGGCGCACTTATTCTCGATCTCATACGCGGCGCCATCCGCCTCGTCGCTGCCAAGCCGAAGGAAGCGCCGACCAAGCGCGTGGAGGTGCGCACGACGGCAGCCACCATCAGCTCGCGCGGGGTCGACGTCTGGAGCAGCTGCATCGGCGACAAGCTCGCCGTCCTAGTGCTCAAGGGCAAGGTCGACGTGCGCAACGACGCCGGCCTGGTCATACTTGACCGCAAGCGGCTCGGCACTTTCGTAGCGGACCGGCTCAGTGCGCCGGAAAAGCCGAGCGTCTGGCCCAAGGCGCGCGCTCAGGAATCGCTGCTCGCGGTGGCGTTCAGATAGCTGCCGGGAGGCGGGAGTGCGCTCAGCTGTCGAGCGCCCACATACCGACGAAGTAGACGGCGGGAAGAAGAGCGGCCCACATCAGCCGCTCGTCGGCCTGGATGTATGGCCAGAATTGGTATGCGCAGAGGACTCCGGCAACAAGCAGTGGCAAGCGAAACATCCGTATGGCTTCCTCGCGGCAAGTCAGTCCGTATTGGGACAATCTGTTCTGGGACACTGCCCCAGTCTGCAATTTCCCTGCCGGCCCTCTGCAGAAACCTGTAGTGGGCCCTGGAATGCTTGCGAATTCGTTAACGGCTCAGCAGCCGAGCAATGCTTGCGGGGCGTCTGAGCGGGGATTAGGCTTTAGCTCCTCGACAGCTCCGAGCGAGCAGCTAACCCGGAGGTTTCCCTTGACAGTCGCCTCGAGCGTTGCCGACGCCGTTGGCCACACGCCCCTGATCAGGTTGAGACGTGCATCCGAGGAAACGGGCTGTACCATCCTCGGCAAGGCGGAGTTCATGAACCCCGGCCAGTCGGTGAAGGACCGCGCCGCGCTCTATATCATCCGTGACGCTGTCGCACGCGGGGCATTGCGGCCAGGCGGCACGATCGTGGAGGGCACAGCGGGAAACACGGGCATCGGCCTGACGCTCATCGGCGCCGCCATGGGCTTCCGTTCCGTCATCGTGATCCCCGAGACCCAGTCACAGGAGAAGAAGGACGCGCTGCGGCTGCTCGGCGCCACGCTGGTCGAGGTGCCCGCGGTCCC
The DNA here is from genome assembly GCA_036380915.1 of Hyphomicrobiaceae bacterium. Lineage (GTDB taxonomy): Bacteria > Pseudomonadota > Alphaproteobacteria > Rhizobiales > Hyphomicrobiaceae > ZC4RG25. Next base: position 37,784 of record DASVDU010000180.1, read on the forward strand.
GTACAGGAACCCGAACAACTACGTGAAGTACTCCGCGCGGCTCGCCGAGGCGCTCGCCAAGACCGAGCCCAACGGCGCCATCTGGGCCAACCAGTTCGACAACGTCACCAACCGCCAGGCGCATATCGAAACGACGGCCGAGGAAATCTGGGAGCAGACCGGGGGCAAGGTCGACGGCTTTGCGTGCGCCGTCGGGTCCGGCGGCACGCTCGGCGGCGTGTCGATTGGGCTGAAGGCCAAGCGCAAGGACATCCAGATCGGCCTCGCGGACCCGCCGGGAGCGGCCCTCTTCAGCTACTACACGACCGGCGAGCTGAAGGCCGAGGGCAGCTCGATCACGGAAGGCATCGGGCAAGGCCGCATCACCAGGAACCTCGAGGATGTCGAAGTCGACCACGCCTGGCTCATCGAGGACGCCGAAGCGGTCAGCATCGTCTTCCAGCTCCTCCAGGAGGAGGGCCTGTGTGTCGGCCCGTCCTCGGGCGTAAATGTTGCCGGCGCCATCCGCTTGGCCCGCAAGATGGGGCCAGGGCATACCATCGTGACGATCCTGGCGGACTATGGCACCCGCTACCAGTCGAAGCTCTTCGACCCCTCCTTCCTGCGCAGCAAAAACCTGCCGGTCCCATCCTGGCTGGAGAACCAGCGGCAGGATATCCCGTCGGTTTTCGTCGACCCCGAGCAAACCTGAAGCAAACGCGTAACGCACATGCCAGCTACCGAGCCGCTCTACCGCGCTGATCCCTACCTGCGTGACTGCACTGCCACGGTGCTCGCCATCAATGATCGCGGCGGCATCATTCTGGACCGAACGATCTTCTATCCGACCGCAGGCGGCCAGCCTGGCGATCGGGGCGGGCTCGAGATCGTGGGCTCAGGCTCCTGCCCGATCGCCACAACTGTTTATGATGAAGACCGGACGACGATCGTCCACGTGCCGGCGGAAGGCGCAATGGCACCGCAGCCCGGAAGCAGCGTTCGTCTCGTCCTCGACTGGGAAACACGCCACCGGCACATGCGCATGCACACGGCGCTGCATCTGCTGTGCGCATTGGTGAAGTTCCCCGTGACCGGTGGCCAGATCGGCGCAGATGAAAGCCGGCTCGACTTCGACATCGCGGACGCCAGCGCCGTCGACAAGGACCAGCTTACCGAGGCGATCAACCAGCTCATCGCCGCAGATCACCCGGTCAGCGAGCGGTGGATCTCTGACGAGGAGCTCGACGCCAACCCCCAGCTCGTGCGCACCATGAGCGTCAAGCCGCCCCGCGGCTCCGGGCGCGTGCGTCTCGTTGCCATCGGCGAGAACGGGTCCGTCGATCTGCAGCCCTGCGGAGGGACCCACGTCAGGTCGACTGGCGAGATCGGGAGGATCGTGGTCAGCCGCATCGAGAAAAAGGGCAAGCAGAACCGCCGCATCCGGCTGGCGTTTGCTTGAGACCGCCGACTACTTAAGGAGGCAATCGAAACATGGCACCCGTAAGCGGCTCCTATGTCGTCGAGACCGACTGGCTTGCGGCTCATCTGAACGCCCCCGACCTGGTCGTCCTCGACGGGTCCTGGCATCTGCCGACAGCGGGCCGTGATGCGTGCGCGGAGTACCTCGCCGAGCATATTCCGGGCGCTCTGTTCTTCGATATCGACGAAATCTCCGACGAGACCTCACCGCTGCCGCACATGCTGCCCTCGACGGTGAAGTTCGCGAGCCGCATGAAGAAGATGGGGATCGGCGACGGCATGCGCGTCGTCGTCTACGACAGCGTCGGCATGTTTTCGGCCGCCCGCGTCTGGTGGACGTTTCGTGTCATGGGTCACGAGGACGTCGCCGTGCTGAATGGTGGTCTGCCGAAGTGGAAGGCAGAAGGGCGCCCGGTCACCTCGGAGCCTCCGCCGGCCCGCTCCGAGCGGCATTTCACGCCCCGGCTCAACGCCAGCCTCGTGCGTGACCTGGAGGAGATGAAGCGTATCGTCGAAAGTGGCTCGGCGCAGATCGCGGATGCGCGCGGACCAGGTCGTTTCACCGGTACGGAGCCGGAGCCCCGGCCCGGCTTGCGGAGCGGCCATATACCCGGCTCTCGCAACGTGCCCTATTCGCGCCTCTGCAACCCCGACGGCACACTGAAGCCTGCTCCGGAGCTGCACCGGCTGTTCAGCGAAGCCGGGATCGATCCTTCAAAGCCCGTCGTGACGACGTGCGGGTCCGGCGTTTCCGCAGCCGTGCTGAGCCTGGCCCTTGCCATCATCGGCCAGCCCGATTCCGCGCTCTACGATGGCTCCTGGAGCGAATGGGGCCGGGACGACGCAGGCACGCCGGTGGAAACGGGCTGAGTATCAGTTTGATGGAGCTGGTCGAGCTGTATGGGGCGCCGGGGTCAGTCGTCGTGTGAAGCGTCCGGACGGTGCTGCAGGACCAGCGGCGAAATCACATCGATGCGGTCTGTCCAGATACCGCCGGCGTACCCGTCGGGCAGTGATTGCAGCTCCTCGCGCGTATTGACCCCGGTCGAGAACTCTCCGCCGCGATAAGGCCCGACGGCGTAGATTTTGGTCCCGTACCGCTCGAGCCGTCGCTGGAAGACGTGAGGCCAGCCCCAGAGCCAGGGTCCAATGTTCGTCGGCACGAGCAACAGCGTGCCTCGGCAGGCTTCCGGAACATAGCCCGCCCAACCGGTCAGTGCGTATCGGATGAAACAATCCTGCAGGGTGCGGCGGGACATGACCCGCAAGGCCGGAAGCTCCTGGCGTAAGACTGCGATCGGCCGATCCCCACCATACACCATGAGCTGCTCGAGCCGCTCACTTGGGAGCACGGAGAGCCGCGCCGCCAGAAGCCGCCCTTCCCCCGGATCATTGCTCTTCACGTTGATGAGCAGCGGCTTGTCCGGAAACGCGGCGAGCACCTCGTCCAGCGAGGGCATCAACCCGACGCCTTTGCCCCGGAACGGGAAGGTTTTCCCGCGATCTGCCGAATAGCCGTAGCCGACGTCCAAAGCCTTCAACTGCGCCAGGCTGTGCTCGCGCGTAACCCCGTGGCCGTTGGTACGGCAATCGAGTGTCCAGTCGTGGAAGACGGCAAAGTGCCCGTCCGTCGTCGGGTGAATGTCCAGCTCCACCACATCCGCGCCGAGTTCGAAGGCGGCGCGCATGGAGGCAATGGTGTTCTCGAGGTAATCGTGGACCGGCGGATCGATGCGCGTTGCGGTGCACGTTTCTCCCGTAAGACCGGTTTTGTCATACGTCTGCGCAAGTCCGCGATGCGCGAGAAGCGACGGCCGATCCGCCGGGGGCTGCGCGAGATAACTTGAGTTGTTTAGGTAAACGGCGGCCGCCGCGACCGCCGCTATCCCCAAAAGCATGACGAGCCGCATTGGCGTTGACCGCAATAGTCATGAACAAGAGTGGAGGAGGGGCGCGGTCCCGGATAAGCCGATCCGGTCACGGCATTCCGACGCGTGGCCCCCGCGGCTGGTCAAAACGGATGGTATTGGTAGAGAACCGTTTCTGACAGTGCGTGCCCATCAAGGCGCAGGTAGAGCCTGATTTCGACGGGCTCCGACCCTTCCGCAGCGAGGTCGAATTGCGCGCGCCAGTGGCCGGGGACGTCGTTGGGCACCGCCTCCGTGAAGACGTGAGATGTCTCGCCCCGGGAAACCGTAACCACCGCTTCCGGCAGCGTGCCGTTCGGCAGCTTGGCAAGCGGCTCGCCCAGAAACTCGACCACGAACTTTCTGCGCCCCTCGGGCCGGGGCTTTCCGGGCTCCCCACCTCTGCCGATTCGGAGCGCCACCGCCCGTGCGAGCGGGCTTGGGTTGGGCTCCTCGGCCTGCCAGTAGAGCCTGTACCGGTAGCTGAGCGACTGCCCCGCCTTTGCCGGCTCCGCTGGGACCCAGGCCGCAACGATGTTGTCGTGGATCTCGTCGTCGGTCGGGATCTCGATGAGTTGCACCGTCCCTTTGCCCCAGTCGCCGAGAGGCTCCACCCACAGTGACGGGCGGCGTTCATAGGCTACGCCATCAAGATAATGATCGGTGACTCTATCCCGCTGCATCAACCCGAAACCCCGAACATTCTCGTCGGAGAAGGCCGAGGTCACGGTCCGGGGCGGATTGTTGAGCGGCCGCCAGATGCGCTCGCCAGCCCCCGTCCACATGGCCAGTCCGTCCGAATCGTGGATCTCGGGGCGCCAATCGATCGCGGCGGGCTTGGCCGTTTCGGAATACCAATACATGGACGTCAAAGGAGCGATGCAAAGCCGCTGAATATCGCGGCGCAGGTGGATTTCCTTCTCGATATCCATCGTTACGGCCCTGTCGCGCCGCATGCGGAAGCGAAACGCACCCGTTACGCTCGGCCCCTCCAGCAAGGCGTAGACGGTGACCTCGTTCGACCCGTCGGCGGGCGTCTCGATGTAGAAGTTCGTGAAGTCGGGAAATTCCTCGGCAACACCCGCCACCGCCGGGTCTACCGCCAGGCCGCGTGCCGAGATGCCGTACTGGTAATCCGAGCCGATGGCGCGGAAATAGGAGGCTCCGAGGAAAGCGACCCAATCGTTCTTCCGCCAATCGAGCGTTTCACCGCGCCGCCCAGGATGGCCAAATCGGCTCTCCTGGAAGCGGAAACCCGCAAAGCCCGCATTTTCGGGGAGCTGTCGGGCGGGCGAGTCTGCGGGCATGTCGAAGTACTCGGGGCGATAGATGATCTCCTTCGCCTCCCCTGCGATGACCACGTGCATGCGCACCGTCTTGGGGAAGTTCTGGCCCAGATGGAAGAACGTCACCGGAAAGCGGCCGGGGCCGTTGGCAAACAGGGCGTAATCCGGCTTGAACCGGATGGCCCCGTGCGCCTCATAGTCGATCTGTTGGACGATTTCAGGAGCCGGACGCGGCGGCGGAACATACGGGCCTTTCGCCAACGTACGTGCCCGCTCCTTCAGCCATTCGTAGGAAAACGGAAAACCCGTCCCGACGATGAGACCCGACGCGCCTTCTGCCCACGCCTGCCGAGCCAATAGCGCCACTGAGACGAGGCCTCCAGCTCCCGACAGCACCTGCCGACGGCTCACGTAGGTGATCTTGCCAGTTTTTGAATTCATGAGGCTCATGGTTTCCGGCGTGCTCGTTCGGATTTTAAGGTGAATGGGGCGCGCAGTCCTAACGGTCGGCTTGCGGCAGCCGTGTGGCAAGGCCGGGTCGGAACTGTCGCGGCCCCGCCGGCAGGTGAGGAAAACTCCGCTTCTTCCCGGGCGGCGACCTGGGCTAACCTTCGTGCGCGGTTATACTTGGTCCGGCCCGGGATGCGGAGCGGCTCCCCGGACATCAGACAACATATGGGGAAGCTATGGCAGGCGTTCTAATCGTGACAGGTGGCAGCCGCGGCATCGGCGCTGCAACAGCAAAGCTGGGGGCGGCGCGCGGCTATCGGGTCGCTGTCAACTACAATCGCAATCCGGCCAGCGCCGAAGCTGTCGTCAAGGAGATCGAGCAGTCCGGCGGGCGCGCAATTGCCATCCAGGCCGACGTCAGCCGCGAAGCCGACGTCGTGCGGCTGTTCGAGACCGTCGACCGAGAGCTCGGCCGGGTGTCCGCCCTCTTCAACAATGCCGGCGTGATACACCGGATGAAGCCGATCACCGACTTCGCCGAGGCGGAACTGGCCGAGATGTGGCGGGTCAACATCACCAGCCAGTTCCTCTGCGCGCGCGAGGCCGCAAAACGCATGTCCACAAAGCTCGGCGGTGAGGGCGGAGCCATCGTGAACATGTCCTCGGCAGCGGCTCGCCTGGGCGGAGCCAACGGGTCGCTCGCCTATGCCGCATCCAAAGGGGCGATCGACACGTTCACCACCGGGCTGGCGCTCGAGCTCGCGCCGCAGGGCATTCGTGTGACTGGCGTGCGGCCCGGTCTGATCGACACCACGATCCACAACGACATGGGCGATCCGGACCGATTGGCGAAGCTCCGGCCGACCGTGCCGCTGGGCCGCACAGGCCGGGTCGAAGAAGTTGCCGAAGCCGTGCTGTGGCTATTGTCGCCACAGGCGTCCTACGTCACGAACACCATCATCGATATCGGCGGAGGCCGCTGACGGGACACTTCCGTGTTGGACCTTTTCTGCCTTCGCCGCGTTTCTGGGCAGATGATCTAGTCCCGCTCTGCAGGGTTGCGATGCGCCGCTGCATCAGCTCCAGTTCGGACGCGGCCCCATGATCCGGACCAGGACTTGGGTGAGGCGCTCTCTGATCGGTGCCGGACTCGTTCTGGCAGCCGCAGCCGGCGCGACCGCTGTCGTCGCCATCGGCACTGTTCCCCCACTGACGGGTGAGCTCGCCGTGCGCGGGCTTTCCAAGCCGGTCTCCATCGTGCGCGATCGTTACGCCGTGCCACACATCACGGGCGCGACTCTGGCCGATGTCTACCGCGGCATCGGCTTCGCGCATGCCCAGGACCGCCTCTGGCAGATGGAGGTGATGCGCCGCGCCGGGCAAGGCCGGCTGTCCGAGATCTTCGGCGAGCGGACCGCCGACGCCGACATTTTCCTGCGGACCCTTGATCTCGCCGGAACCGCGGAACGCAGCTTCGCCAGATTTCCGCGCGAGGCGCAGGAGCTGCTCAAAGCTTATGCCGAGGGCGTGAACGCCTTTATCGAGCGGCCGACGGGGCTGCTGGAGCAGCGCTTGCCGCCCGAGTTTCTGCTACTCGGCTACCGGCCCGAGCCTTGGCGGCCTGCCGATAGCCTGACCATCGTCAAGATGATGGCGCTCCACCTCAGCACCAATCTCGGTGCGGAGATCCAGCGGCTCACCCTGGCGGCGCAAGGTTTTTCCCCGGCGGAGATCGACGACGTGATGCCGCTTAACGACGGCGAGAACCCGCCTCCCCTTCCCGAGCTTGCGACGCTCTATCCGCTGCGAAGCCTGGAGAAGACGACCCCGCGCTCACAGACCGCCGCGCTCGATGTGTTCCTCGGAGCCGGGGCCTCCAACAACTGGGTGGTCGCGGGCTCACGGACGGTGACGGGGAAACCACTGCTCGCCAACGACCCGCACCTGCGGCTGTCAGCGCCGTCGATCTGGTATCTGGCCCACCTCGCGCTCGACCGCCCTGGGCGTGAGCGAATAGACGTTGTCGGTGCCAGCCTGCCGGGAACACCCGTCGTGGTGCTCGGACGCAGCAATACGCTCGCCTGGGGCTTCACCAACACCGAAGCCGACGTGCAGGACCTGTTCATCGAAAAGACGAATCCGGACGATCCCGAGTTGTACCTCACGCCGGACGGCTGGCGAAGGTTCGACGTTGACGTGATGGAGATCCGGGTCCGCGGGGGCGAAACGCGCCTCGTGGAGCGGCGCCGAACCCGGCACGGCCCGGTGCTGCCAGCGAGCTTTAGAAACCTGGGCCAGATCCTTGGGCCAGGCCACGTCGCAGCTTTGCAGTGGACCGCCTTGTCGGACGACGACACGACGATCCTCGCCGGGCTGCTCGACGAGAACGCCCGAACGATTTTTGACTATATGGAGCGGTCACGTTGGTACGTGGTCCCCATGCAGAACATGGTCGTTGCTGACACTGAAGGGCATATCGGCATGATCGTGCCGGGGCGTCTGCCGATGCGCCACCCCGACAACAAGGTAGCCGGTCGCGCCCCGGTCCCCGGTTGGGAGGCGGTCTACGACTGGCAGGGCTTCGTCCCGTTCGATGAGCTCCCCCGTACCGTTGATCCGCCGGAAGGTGCGATCGGCACGGCCAATGCGCGCATCGCTGACGGCTCCTACCCGCACCTCATCACCTATGATTGGGAAGCTGATTATCGCAGCCGTCGCGTCAACGAGCTGATCAACGGCAAAACGGGGCATGACCTCGAGACGATGCGGGCGGCGCAGCTCGACGTTTTCTCACCCGCTTTTGCCGAGTTGGCGCCATTGATGATCGCTGCGGCCAGGCCCTTTGTTTCGTCGCCGAATGGGCAGGATATTCTCGACCGGCTCAGCCGCTGGGATGCCTTCATGCGAGCGGATGCTGTCGAGCCGCTCCTCTTCATGGCCTGGCTGAGACAGTCGGTGCGCGCCATCTATGCCGATGATTTCGGTGCGGCTTTCGACCAATTCTATCATCCGCGGGCGAAGGCGATGATCCGCCTGCTCAGAGGGGAAGGCAGCCGCGATTGGTGCAATTCAAGGAGTACAAAGAAAACCGAAACTTGCGGAGAAGTCCTTGCGGCGGCCCTGAAGCGCGCCATCGAGGAGCTCGAAGCCAAATTCAGCTCCAGCCGCGCGGGCTGGTCATGGGGTAAGGCGCATGTCGCGACTGGAGAGAACCAGGTCTTCGGCCAACTGCCTTTCGTCGGCCGCTTCTTCCAGATCGGGCTGGCATCGCCGGGCGGCCCCTATACGCTCAACCGAGGCGTGACGGAGTTCGGCAGCGATGCGCCGTTCGCCAATCGCCACGCATCAACCTATAGGGCGATCTACGATCTTTCGAACCTTGACGGATCGCTTTTCATGCAGCCGACCGGACAGTCCGGCAATCCGTTTTCACGGTATTACCGGACTTTCGAGAAAAGTTGGGCGGAGGGCGACTACATTCAAATCCCGACGGATCCCGCTGCGATCGAGCGTGATGCCATCGGAAGGTGGCTGCTCACGCCATCAGCGGATGGCGCCGGCTAGATCATTTCCGATATGAATGAAAACAAGCCACGCTTGCGCCAAACCTCCCTCTCCCCGGCGGGGAGAGGGTCGGGGTGAGGGGTTCCGCTAGTGGCAACTGTTACACTCCCCTTCGGGCCGACCTCTCCCCATGGAGGCAAAAGGCCCAACTACTGCTGCCGCGTTCCGGAAAAACTATAGATCCACCTGCGCGTCAGACCGGCGACGTGCTCCGCATTAATTTCGTCGCAAACATCACCAGGAACAGAATGGCGCTTGCGAGCAGGAGCAGAGACCCGATGATCGCGAGAGCCGGCTGGCCATGGAATTGGGCGAGCGGCAGGCCGATCAGAAACACCGGCGCTCCGCAAACCGCAAGCAGAAACTGAGGGGTGGAAAGAAATGAATCGCGCAAGGCCGGCCAAAGCCGATGCGTGATCCCGTATAGCGCATGGGCGACGAACCCCACCAGATTTATGTGCGCGTGGAGGTGGGCATAAGCGAAGTCCTCCGCAATACCCATACCGATCCCCAGCCCCATGCCGGCCACGAAGTAAAGGAATGCAATAATCAGGAAGATCGAGTCGATATGAGCTTTCATGGCGTCAGCGCCTGCCCGAATGAAGAGAAAACTGACAATCTGTCCTGGTCATTCCTTTTGTCAACTGCTTTGGCAGGCGCGGGGGCAGAAAAACTCCTGTGAGGATTTGTGGGGAGGGCTCGCAATGCCAAATGCGGGCGAGCCACGAATGGAACGTTGCCCGACTGCGACAGCCAGCGGCAACCATCAACAGCTCCCTCCAGAATGGGTTGTCAAACGATCCAAGATGGCTTTGCTCGGGTCTAGAATGAAGTCCACCATACGTCTTGGGGAGGGGGTCATCCATGCGGAAGCGCTTTTTTTGGATGCTTCTGGCGGGAACGATGCTGGCGGCCGGGGGACACGCCTTTGCAGTGGCCACGTCTGGCAGCGAGAGCAGCGGCCGCACCGAGGCGCCCGCGAGCGTACGCGTCGACCAATGGCCGAAATCGATCGACGAGTTCCTGGCGGGAAATCACCTTGAACGCTCAGACGTGGTTCTGACGCGCCGCGAGTGGGATCCTGCCTCCTATCTGATCCGCTGGGCCACCAAATCGCCGTTCTCCCATTCGGCCCTGATCTTCACGAGCCCCATTCACGAGTCCGGCTACAAAAGCACGTTCGTGATCGAAGCCACCACTGATGGCGTCGACCTCAGCAATTTCCGCGATTACCTCGAAGACAAGAGCGCCATGGTGGCGATCAAGCGCCTCCGGCGTGACTGGTTCGACGCAGACAAGCAGAGCCGGGTGCGCGGCCTTCTGCTCGAGAACATTAAGGCCGACTATAATTACTGGGCAATCGTCAGGATTGTTCGTGACCTGTGGTTCGGCATCCAGCACACCATCGAGGGACAGGAGCAGACCGTCGAATCGTTCCGCGACAGCGACTGGAAGCCGCCGAACTCCTACATTTGCTCCGGCCTGGTCCAAGTGGGATTCGTCGAGGCAATTTCGGAATATGTGCTGCGACGGCAGCTTCCGCCCTGGGCCCTGAACGAGGTCGTCTTCAATCCCTCTGCCGCCAGCCGCCTGCCGCCACCGGAGGCCTGGAAAGAGGCGCCGCCGTCGCTCATCGACGACGTGATCCCGCAATTCCGCGTCCAGCTCGCCACCGAGCTCGAAGCTGTCACGCCGGAGGACCTTGCCAGGAGCGAGAAGCTCGAATGGCTCTATTTCATCCGGGATGGTAAGGTCCACAAGGTCAGCTCCTACGACGAGGTCCTGGAGCTGATGAAATAGATCACGGCGGCGATACAAAAAATTCAGCGCATCGCCGGATAGCGCCAGAAAGCACCGGCTGACGTCGTGACGCGCTCCAGAATGGGGATGCGCCTTTCAGGCGGCCGTTCTCCCGTCTGGATCAGGAGCCGTATGTCATTCAGCAGCTCCGTCTTTTCGGCGTAGCCCGAATGGTTGAGCGAGAACATCTCGGTGTTGATCGCCGTCACGTCGATCGTGTCGACACCAGGCACGATGATGGGGCCTTCTGGCGGAACATCGCCGGCGCGGGGGACGCCGCCCCAGAACTGGCGCGAGGCGGCAAGCGCCCGATCGTTGGCAGCCGCGAACAGCGTGACCCCGCCGCTGATGCCCTGGATCTCGCGCGCCAGAAACTCGAACGAATCGCGATCCACGTCTGGCGCTGCAAGGATCACCTGCGAAATCTTCACGCCCTCCGGCGCGGACCGGCGCATGTCACGCAGCACAGGCAGCAGGAGCTGATTGCCCATGCTGTGCGCGATGACGCTGACCGACTTTGCACCGGTCTCCCTGACGACAAGGTCCAGAAATTCACGGAAATAGGGCTCCGCCGCTCCGGCGCTCTCCCGATCGTAGCTGTAGTCCTGTACGCCCAAGGCCCCTTTCGATGGCCAACTGTAAACGAATGGCGCGCCATCGAACTTCAGGTCGTAGGCCATCTGCGCCGTACGAAACACGGCGAACTCGAAGCTCGTATTGAAGCCGTGCACGAACACGAGCGCGTGGTCCTTGTAGGCGACCGATTCAGCCAGTCGCTTGCGGACGAGCTCGAGGAACTCGAGGCTGCCAAGCTCGCGAATTTCCTTGATCGTGAAGTGCTTTTTCGGGTCCTCCTCCTCCTGCCAGATGACGATTTTGGTGAAAGGAATGTGATAGACCCAAGGCCGTTCGATCTCCGGCACCTGATGGGATTTGGGCACAGTCACCAGGGCATGGCCCAGCTGCAGGCGCTTGCCGCGCTCCGCCCCGTAATCAACTCGTTTGCCGCCGGAAAGCTTGGCGCGGTCGGTGCCATAGAATACGGGGACCACATCCCAATCGCTCTCCTCGGGCGGAGGCGTTGCACCGGCCGCCGGCGGAGCTTCGGCGCTTCGCCGGGCTGGCGCCCCTGAGTCGGTTGTGGGCGCCGGGGGCGCCGATTCCGCAAACGGACGCTCGCCATCATCAGACAAGGGCGATCCTGCCGGGTCCCGCGCTGCCGGGGCTCCATCTTTGGGAGCCGCGGACCTCTTTGAGGAACCGATCCGGCGCGAACGCGCCAGATCCTCGGGCGCCGTGCCAAACTCCCGTCCATGCGTCTGCCATTCGGCTGCCGGCCGCTCCTGATCATCAGCGCCTCCGACTTCCTGTTCGACACGTCCTTCGGGAGCGGCTGACTTATCAGGAGAGCCCATCTGACCAAGTTGAAGTCCGACGGCCAGGGGGAGCAACATCATCAACGCAAGGGCCGAGCGGACGATGATCCTGGTCAGAAGCCCTTTTCGCCGCGTCAGCCACCATGCGATCGCGTAAAGGAAGAGCGCAACGCCGGCGAGCAGCACATAGATCGCGTTCTGCGATAACTCCATGGAACCCCTCCCCACTTCTTTTTCTCGGCGGCGCACTCTAGGAGCGCGACCGGGCCGCCGCAACCGATCTCGATCATCAGGACGCTGTGTATTTTGATAACTATCGTGGCATCGGTTGGGCGTGCAGCGATGCTTCCAAGGGACTTGCCTCTCGTGCCCATCGCGGCCAAGTTCGCATCGCGTATCGGGAGCAGAGGATGAAAAGCAGCCCTAAGCGCACAGAGTTGAGCCTGTCCGGGCTGGTCGACGGCATCCGCCGCGGTGACCGGGCCGTGCTGGCGCGGGCGATCACGCTCGTCGAGAGCACCAGGCCGGACGACCAGAAGCTGGCGCAGGACCTGCTGCAGGAGCTCTTGCCCGCAAGTGGCGGGGCATGGCGCATCGGCATCACCGGCACTCCCGGCGTGGGCAAATCGACAACCATCGATCAGCTCGGCACGAACCTGATCGCTGCCGGACACAGGGTTGCCGTGCTCGCCGTCGACCCGACCTCGCGGCGCTCGGGCGGGTCCATCCTCGGCGACAAGACCCGGATGGCGCGCCTTGCCGCGAGCCCCAACGCCTTCATTCGCCCGTCCCCCTCCTCCGGCACGCTCGGCGGCGTCACGCGGCGGACGCGCGAGACGATGCTGCTGGTCGAGGCCGCGGGCTTCGACGTCGTCATCGTAGAGACGGTAGGCGTCGGCCAGTCGGAAACGGCCGTGGCCGATATGGTCGATTTCTTCCTCGTGCTGATGCTGGCTGGCGGCGGCGACGAGTTGCAGGGTATCAAAAAGGGCATTATCGAGATCGCCGACATGATCGTCATCAACAAGGCCGATGGCGATAACATCGAGCGATCGAAACGCACCGCCGCTGATTACCGGGCGGCGCTCAATATTCTCACACCGCGCACGGCAACATGGAAACCGCCGGTGCTCACTGCCTCAGCGGTTGAAAATCGCGGCCTCGACACGGTGTGGGCCAAGATCGCCGAGCACCGGAGGCGGATGACAGACAGCGGGGAGCTCCAGGCGAAGCGTCAGGAGCAGGCCGTCAACTGGATGCGCGACATGCTCCAGGAACGCCTGATGGAAGCGCTGAAGTCGCGCGATCACGCGGCACAGCGGATTGCGGAGCTGGAGGAGGAAGTCCGTCACGGCCGGATGACGGCGCCGCGGGCGGTCGACGAAGCTCTTCGTCTCCTCGAGAAGTGACCAGTCCGGCATGGACTGGCCACCTCTTG
>DASVDU010000181.1:0-12209 GCA_036380915.1 Hyphomicrobiaceae bacterium
CGTCGGCCACCAGCACGGTCAAGAGGTCCCCCGGCAAATCGAACCCCGCCTCCTTGATTGCCTTCGTGGCCATGATCTTCGCCACGCAGCCCGACTTGTTGTCGGCCGCTCCGCGGCCATAGACGCGGCCGTCCCGGATTACGCCGCCGAACGGATCCACGAACCAGTCCTTGCGATCGGCCGTGTCCACCACGGGGATGCTGTCCAAGTGAGAGGTGATCATCAGGGTCGGACCCTTGGGCGTCCGCCCTGGAACCCTGGCGATCAGGTTGGACCGGCCAGGATGGTCTTCGATACCCTGAATCATGACGTCGGGTATGCCCCATTCACGCAGCCGTCTGGCAAAGTACGCCGCGCCGGCCTGCTCATTGGCCTCGTCGGTGTGAATGCGTACGAAATCCTGCAGGACCGAAGCCACTTCGTTCTCGTCGATCAGGTCGAGGACTTCCTTTTCCTTGGGAGTGAGCGCAGCGGAGCCGGCTCTCCGGGATGACGCGGCGGACGTTGCGGCCGCTGCAGCGGCCCCTTCCGACAAGTTCCTGGCCAAGGTTGCCTGCGGACCGGCCACCAGCCCTGCGGTTATCAGCGAGCCGCCCACCATCGACGCTCCCTTGAGGAACGTCCGTCGACCGAGGCCCCCGCCATCTCTGTCCTGTGCACTTTCTGGATTCGTATCGGCTGCGTCCATGGTGTCGTCCCCCTTATCAGAACGTCATTGCCAGCTCAAATGCGTATTCACTCCATCTCCTGCAGAAACACATATCTTCGTGCTATGCGCCGATCCTTTGCGTTTGCGCCTCCACCATGGCCGATCCGAACAGCGGCGACATCGGATCCTCGCGGTGAGCACTCGCATGGCCTGCGACTTATGACGAAAGGCCCCTAATCTCGTCTCGGATGAACAACTGCTCTTTGCTGGCCTCACGGCCGTCACGCGGGGCTGCATCACCTCGGAAGCGAGATGACACAACCGATCAGAGCGGCCTGGAATCCTCGACTGCCGATCAGCAACAGTCGATCGAACATTCACGAGCACTATCGTTGTACATGCCCTGCCCCAGTACGACCTGCGGTAAACCTCAGTTGCCGTGGTGAGCGATCTGTTCATCATGATGTTACATAGACAATGCGCCAAGGGTTAGCGCCAACTCGTTTCAACGCATAGGACCAGCGCGTCCTCCTCCGCTTTCGACGGCTAGAATGACGCACTGAGTCACGCGCGGCATCGGGGACTCGCCGCCGATAAAATGCGGTGCCGGTTTCGACCAGTTTGCTCCGGCCTGCAAGGGACGGCGTTTCTCCGACGCAGCGCGCTCCCATATGCGGCACATGGATCACGCGGCGCCATCGGCAGAGCACAAGAGTTGCACAAACTGCACCGTTCCGGAGCGCAGCGCCGCCGTGCGGCCCCGTATCTCAACCTGGCGAGAGTTCAAAGATGGTTGAATACAGAAGACGGGCGGAACTCAAAAAAGCATCACCGGCAAAATGCGGCACAAAGCTACTTTGTTTGCGTCGCGATGCGGGCCAACACCTCACAGCATCGAGGCGGACTTCTTGTTCATACACACCACTTGCATGCCTGGAGTTGATGGTCGGCTACTTGAGCACTATTCCCTTACCGCTCTTGGCTCAGAAAATGGGAGCGGCGGCGATGCTACCGATAGAAACCACACCGGTAGATGACGTCATCTACGGCCCCGACTTTTTTGACCAGTATGAGCTGATCACAGCCCTGGAGATGGTGCCCTGGTTTTCGGCTCGACGAGGGTGGCGAGGCACGCGGACTAGGCGGTGCAACCGGGAATGTTTTGGTAGACGGTCAATACCCAAGCTCAAAACAGGACACGCTTTCACAACTATTGGGCCGGATCCCAGCGAGCCAGGTCGATCACATAGTAGTGATCAGAAGTCGGGCCAGCGGCATAGATTTGCGAGATCACTCCGCCGTGGCAGACGTCGTCACGAAGGATGGGGTGCCGTCATCGCCTGTAACGTACTATGAAGTTGGCGTCCGAAAAATCCCCGGACTCGATCCGCTCACTATGGATGCGAGCGTCTCCGTCTTGAGTACCTGGAACACCATCGAATACACGGCCGGCGTGAATGGGCGGCGCTTCACCTTTGGCGACTACGGCACGGAATTCTACTACCGAGATGGCAGTATTCCAGCGGAGAAGCACCATGAGAGCTCGTTGTGGCAAGGCAGCAGGGCGAACGCTAATCTGAATGCGTCAACCGAAATTGGCAGCACCTCGGCCAGAGTAAACACAGATTTTGAGGTCAATGACCTCTTTCGATCTACTCTTGCCGTTGAGGCACCAGGGAGTACACGTGACGGCGATGGCGTGGACCTCTTCGTCTACCAGAAGGACATGCGTCAGTTCGAGCTCGGTGCTGACTTCGAACACGCGTTCGGGAACAATTTTTCCGGCAAGGCCATTGTCTTGTACAACCTGGAAGAGACCATTACGGCCCAGTCGCAGCTGAACGTTGAGAACGGCGCGGATGCTGTTTATCGGCGTTCCGATAGTAATCTCAGAACGACAGAGGCGATTTCCCGCTGGGAACTCAACTGGCTGGGATGGCCCGGGCATGCGTTGCGTTTTAATGTCGAAGCGGCCAGAAACGTGATTGGCAGCGCGCTGGTGCAGGAAGTCGACTCGGGATTCGGGCTACAGGAAGTTTCGGTTCCCGGAAGCAACACGCGCGTTCAGGAAGTTCGTGGTGAACTGCTGATCGGCGACACGTGGCGTCTGGAAGAGTACGTACTCAGCTACGGGGTGGGGGCGGAAGCCTCGACCATTTCGCAGAGTGGAGATTCCGTCATGACCAGGGATTTCCTGTTTTTCAAACCCGAACTGCAACTAACGTATTCGCAGTCGCAGGATTGGCAGACAAGACTTCGGATTGCACGGGAAGTGGCGCAACTCAATCTTAATGATTTCGTCAGCGCCCCGGTTTTTCAGGATGATGATCTGGAGCTCG
This sequence comes from Hyphomicrobiaceae bacterium, assembly GCA_036380915.1. Classification (GTDB taxonomy): domain Bacteria; phylum Pseudomonadota; class Alphaproteobacteria; order Rhizobiales; family Hyphomicrobiaceae; genus ZC4RG25. Next base: position 2,989 of record DASVDU010000181.1, read on the forward strand.
GTAATCCAGAGTTGGAACCCGAATCCCGATGGGTTGCCGAGCTGAGCGGAGAACGACGTTTCGGAAGCCTCGGCGTGATCAGAGGGACACTTTTTTACAACTGGCTTTCGGAAGTGCAAGACCTGGTGCCCTTGACGCCGGTTTTTGAAGCGCCGGGAAACATAGGCGATGGCCGACGATGGGGACTCGTAGTGGAAGCCACACTTCCGCTGTCCCAGATCGGTATACCCGCCGCGAGGTTGGATATCGAAGCGCACCTCGAGGACTCAGCGGTCACTGATCCGGTTACTGGCCATGAGCGCGTGCTTTCGGGTGAGGCAGTCAGCGGACGACCGATCAGTTTCGGCGAGGGTGAGCGATACGGATACGCGCTCGAGTTCCGACAGGATTTCAGCGACGCACAAATAGCCTGGGGTTTGGACATGCGAAGCCGTGCGGAACGAACGAGTTTCAAAGTTAACGAGCTTGCTGAGTATTCGGAGGGAGCGGAGGTCAATGCTTTCATCCAGACCACGCGCTTGTTCGGCCAGCGGATACGGCTGTCTGCGGAAAATCTTCTCAACATGCAGGTGTTACGCACCCGCACATTGTTTATTGGGTTGCGGGCGCTCTCTCCGGTCAACGTCATCGAGCAACGGGACTTCCAGAATCAGCGACGCATAATCTTGTCGATATCCGGATCATTCTGAGTTGCGGGCGGCGTATCGCAGCTCGGCGATCACCAGATGTCATCTCTCACATCAGTGCCGGAGACGGCTTGCCGGCCGCCGGTGTCCCGGCTCGGGGCTCACCTCAATGGACGCCAAAGTCGACGGTCGTCCGGGTACCCCGCATATCGGCAAGCCGGTCGAGGTCGAGGCGCTGTGGCTGAACTCGCTCATGATCGGGAGTGCCTTCTCCGGCAAGTGGCGCCAGTTGTACGCGCGCGCGACGGCCTCGTTCCGGGCGCGCTCCTGGAGCGACGAGCGCGGCTGCCTCTTCGATGTGATCGACGTCGAGGAGGTTTGGCTGCGGCTGCACGGTGGAAGCGCCGAAGCGAGGCGGACACAAGATTTCTGGCGGCCCTGCGCGAGCACCTGGCGATGGCAGCACTCGGCCATATCTCGGAAGTTGCCGATGCCGAGCCGCCCTACGCAGCGGGCGGATGTCCTTTCCAGGCGTGGTCTCCGGGGGAGTTCTTGCGGGCCAGCCGTCTCGTTGCCGCGCGGACCGGCGCCGGTTGCAGTTAGGATAGCGGCATGCCTGGAAGTCTCAATACGCCGGTCGGAGCCGAGCGTTCGCGCCTCGCGGAGGACAGCCGGGGAGCGGTCCGTTGGAAACTCTGGGGGCCGTATCTCAGCGAACGCCAGTGGGGCACCGTGCGCGAAGATTACAGCCCGCACGGTACCGCATGGGACTACTTCCCGCACGACCATGCGCGGTCGCGCGCCTATCGCTGGGGCGAGGACGGCATCGCGGGCCTGAGCGATGAGCAGCAGTTGCTTTGCTTCGCGCTCGCCCTGTGGAACGGCAAGGACCCGATCCTAAAGGAGCGGCTGTTCGGGCTGACCAATGCCGAGGGTAACCACGGCGAGGACGTCAAGGAGCTCTACTACTACCTGGATGCCACACCGACTCATTCCTATCTGAAATACCTCTACAAATACCCCCAGGCGGCGTTTCCCTATGCCAGGCTGGTCGAAGAGAACCGCCGGCGCGGTCGGAACGACCCCGAGTTCGAGCTGATCGATACCGGCGTCTTCGAAGCCGATGAATACTTCGACGTTTTCGTCGAATACGCGAAGGCCGGGCCCGAAGACGTTCTCGTGCGGATCACCGCCCACAATCGCGGGCCCCAAGCGGCAGCGCTGCACCTTCTCCCGCAACTCTGGTTCCGTAACACCTGGTCCTGGAGCGCGAACGCCCCTCGGCCGGAGATGCACATCGCCGCGGACGGCTCGGTCGCCGCGCTGCATGCCGAGCTCGGTGAGTACCGCCTGTATGCCGACGGCCGGCCTGACGTGCTGTTCACCGACAACGACAGCAACCGCGAGCGGCTGTTCGGTGTAAGCGGTGACCGCGGCCACTGGAAGGATGCGTTTCACGAATACGTGGTTCACGGTCGGGACGCCGCAGTAAACGTCGAATGCCGGGGCACCAAGGCGGCCCTGCACCATCGATTGCGGATCGCCGCCGGCGAAACCGCGCAAATTCGCCTGCGCCTCCGCCGAGGACCCGCCGCGGTGCCGTTCGAGGAGTTCGAGCTGTCGTTCGGGCAACGCGTGGCCGAAGCCGATGGGTACTACGCAGCGCTGCAATCGGGACTTCCTTCGGAGGACGCCAGAAGCATCCAGCGCCAGGCGTTCGCCGGCCTGATTTGGAGCAAGCAGTTCTATTTTTACGACATTGCGCAATGGCTGGACGGGGATCCGGCAGAGCCGCCGCCTCCGCAGAGCCGCCACCACGGCCGTAACGCCGACTGGCGGCATCTCAACAACCGCGACATTCTTTCGCTGCCGGACAAATGGGAATATCCCTGGTATGCGGCGTGGGATCTTGCGTTCCACTGCATTCCGCTGGCCCTGCTCGACGCCGCGTTTGCGAAACGGCAACTCGTGACGCTGGCGCGTGCCTGGTACATGCACCCCAACGGCCAGCTTCCTGCCTACGAGTGGGACTTCTCGCACGTCAACCCGCCGGTGCATGCATGGGCTGCCTGGCAGGTCTTTCAGATCGATCGCAAGAATCGGAGCGACCAGGGCGACCTCGCATTCCTCGAGCGCATCCTGCACAAGCTCATGCTCAATTTCACCTGGTGGGTCAATCGCAAGGATGCGCAGGGGCGCAACATCTTCCAGGGCGGTTTCCTCGGGCTCGACAACATCGGGGTGTTCGATCGCAGCGCGCCGTTGCCGACCGGCGGCCACATCAACCAGGCCGACGGCACGGCCTGGATGGCAATGTACTGCCTGAACCTCATGCGTATCGCCCTCGAGCTTGCTCGGCACAACCGCGTCTACGAGGACATCGCGACCAAGTTCTTCGAACATTTCCTTTATATCGCCGAGGCGATGACCAATATGGCCGGCGCAGGCATCGGGCTCTGGAACGCGGAGGACCAGTTCTTCTACGACGAGCTGTCACTGCCGGACGGCCGGCTCGTGCCCCTGAAAGTGCGTTCCATTGTGGGGCTGATTCCCCTGTTTGCGGTGGAAACGCTCGAACCCGAATTGCTGGATGAGCTGCCGGAATTCCGGCGTCGTCTCGAATGGTTCCTGAACTATCGGCCGGATCTCACACAACTCGTGTCGCGCATGGAGAAGCCCGGTGTGGGTGAGCGCCGGCTCTTGTCCCTGTTGCGTGCCGATCGCGTGCAGCAAATCCTGAGGCGCGTACTCGATCAAGCCGAGTTTCTTTCGGATTTCGGCATACGGGCGCTGTCCAAGTACCACGAGCAGCATCCTTTCGTGTTCGAGCACGGCGGTGAGCGACTGTCCGTCAGCTATCAACCGGGTGAATCCGGAAGCGGTGTGTTCGGCGGCAACTCCAACTGGCGCGGACCGGTCTGGTTTCCGGTGAATTATCTCCTGATCGAGTCACTGCAAAAATTTCACCACTATTACGGTGACGAGGTCGGGATCGAGTGCCCGACCGGTTCGGGCTCAAGGCTTACGCTCGAAGAGGTCGCCGAAGAACTGACATTGCGCCTGAGCAGGATCTTTCTGCGTGATGCGGCCGGACGGCGTGCTGTCTTCGGCGAGAATTCGAAGCTGCAGAACGACCCGGATTTCAGGGATTACGTGCCGTTTTATGAATATTTCCACGGAGACAACGGGCGCGGCGCCGGCGCTTCCCATCAGACCGGCTGGACCGGATTGATCGCAAGGCTCCTGCAGCCGTCGGCGTACGAACGGTAGTGCTGATCGCACGGTCACAGAGCTGCGGCTGATACCTATTCAGCGTTCGCTAACGTTGGCAGATAAGTGGTGGACATACGCCTGAGTGTCTCCGGTAATCTGCACTGAGCCGCACCAGGGAGGAATGCAATGAAAGCGACCCAAGGAGGCGCGACGTTTTCGCCCTTTGCACGCACCCTGGCCATAGTAATCTGCATAGCCGGGTCAAGCCCAACCCGCCCAATGGTCAGGTGCTAGCCAAATCCGCAGTGACGGTGTTAGCGAGCTGGCTTCGCCGCCGCGCTGTTGACCTGCCTGTCGGCCCAGACGAGCACTTGCACCAGCGTGCGTAGCAGTCGAATGGCCGGCCGTAAGATAACGCGGGCAAGCACAGAGACAATCCAGAGGACCGGAAGCAGGATCAGCATCCAGCCCAGAGCCTGCGCCGGCCACACCGGCCAGCCCAGCACGTCCGCGATACCGGCGAGGACATCGCTGATGATGCCCGGACGGCTGACCACCAGGTACACGCCGGCAACGGCAGCGGGCCACCTGGCGTAGCGTCCGATCCGCACCGCCATCTGCCCCGCCCTACCAACGCGGCTGGCATATGCAGTAGTGCGAGCGGAAAAGCCCGCATACCTCGTGGATGCGGCGGTTGCCCGCCCCATGCGCAGCAGCTTCACGGCGCTACCTACGACCACGGCATCCACCGCCGCCCAGCCGACATCACCGGCACCGATGTCCTGGTCGGTCCGAAGCCTTGTTTCGAGATTGCGGATACCGCTTGCAAAAAAAGCGTTGGCGCCTTCGAGAACGCGCTCGGTTTGTATCCACCTGACGTTGCCCTCACCATCCGTGGTGAACTGGCCGAGGAAATCGTGGCCTTCATCACGAATGAAATTTACCGCGTACCGGCCGCGCTGTTCGCGTGTCAGTGAGCTTCCCTGCTCCGCCGATCCTGCCTTCGGGATTGCGCCCTCACCTTCACTCTCGAGTTCAGATCCAGTGCCGTGCCAGAGGCGTTTCGCGGCATCCTGCGTTTCCCGGAGCTTGCGGGCGGAATAGTGCATGAACGCGACGGTACTGATTTCGTTGTTCAGGAAATAATGAACAGGCAGGAGCACACCTTCGCCGTAGTTGCCCAAGATCTCCTGGAACCCGGCTTCGGAGCCATAGAGCGGCAGAACCTCGCGAGCGAGTTCCGGGTACTTTAGCAGCGCCACCTTGGCTTTGAGCAGCAGTATCGGATCGTCCGCATAGTCCAGAAGAACCGCTTGAACATCGATGGGCTCCCCCTTCAGGACGCCCCAATACTCCGGAAGCGCTTCCTCTACCTGTATCCGGATCAGGCGCTCTTCCACCGATATCGGCTGCTGACCGGCGGCGATCGCCAGCGCACCGACAAAAGCGAGTCCGATCAGCAGGCCGAGCTTTCTCACCCGGTTCTCCTCTGCATACGTCAGGCCACGCGCCCGACCTCCGCTTCAATTCGCTTTCCGAGCTTACGCTCCGCCTCGCGCAAGTCATACCGAGTCTGCAGATTCATCCAAAACTGCGCGCTGTTGCCAAAGTAACGGCTCAGGCGCAGCGCAGTCTCAGGCGTGATTGCCCGCTTGCCATTGAGTATCGACGTAATTCGGCCCGACACTTGATGATCGCCGGCAGCTTCAGCTCGATGGTTTCCAGCGTGGAAAACCGTTCGCCGCAGGCCTCGCACTCGCGCCGTCGTCGGATCGTCGCAGTGTCGTCGCTGACGCGCGAGCCGATGACGCGCGTGTCATGGTTCCGTCAGAAGGAGCAGTGCATCCTGGGGGAAGCCGGCTCGGTTGCGGTGCGGCGAGCGCGTTTGCCTTATTATCACACGCGACCGCGTAATGCGCCGCCTCGAAGATGACGCCATGCCAGCCCCGCTCGAAGCATGTTCCCCCACGCCACGCACCGGTACCCCGCGCCGCTGGTGGCCGGCGCTGCTGCTGGTCTGCCTCTTGCCCGCGCCGCTGCTGGCGCAGGACGACGATGCCGCGCAGGCCGGCGTCGGCTTCGCGCAGATCGAGGTGACCGACCCGATCCGCGGCGGCCAGATGCCCGGCTATGTGTTCTATCCCTCCCCGGCACGCGCCGGATCCCCGACGCGGGTGGGACCGTACGAAGTCGAGGGGGTACGCGACGCACCGGCACGGCCTGGCACCAGGCCGATGGTGCTGCTCTCCCACGGCCACGCCGGCTCCAACCTCGGCCACCACGACCTGGCGACCTACCTTGCCGGCCACGGTTTCGTCGTCGCGGCCATCGCCCACAGCGGCGACGACTACCGCGACGCCAGCTTCGACGGCCATCCGGAAGTGCTGGGCGGCCGCCCGGTCCAGGTTTCGGCGACGATCGACGCCCTGCTCCGGGACCCACGCTGGAAACCGCTGATCGATGCCGACCGCATCGGCGTCGCCGGCTTCTCCAACGGCGGCTACACCAGCCTGCTGCTGGTGGGCGCCGTGCCCAGCCTGCGGCGGTTCGTCGACTACTGCCGACGCTATCCGGGCGACCGGCTCTGCGCAGGCGCGAAAGACGTCGAGGCCGAAGCCGAACGGCAGGGGCAGACGCCCGAGCAGTACATGGACGCGATGCAGGCCCGGCTGACCCACTGGGGCAAGACGTCGGATCCGCGGGTGAAGGCCGCATTCGCGATGGCACCGCTGAGCCTGGTCTTCGACGCCGACGGACTGGCCGGCATCGACCGGCCGGTGTTCCTCTACTACAGCGAGCGCGACACCGTGCTGCGACCGTCGGAGAACGCGGCCAGAATCAGGCCGCTGCTGAAGACCCTGGCCGGCGTGCGCACCGTGCCCAGGGCGGACCATTGGGTATTCATTCCGCCCTGCACGCGCGAACTGGCCGAGGTCGTCGCCGAGATCTGCTCCGACCCGCCGGGCGTGGACCGCGCTCGGACGCACGCACGGATCAACGCCGACGCCCTGGCCTTCTTCCGCAAGACGCTGGCACCGACGACCGACGCTCCCGCCGCGACGAAATCCGGTCAGCCGTAGACCGGGAACTCCGCGCCCTGGTCACGTTCTGGTGCCGGAGAGAGGACTCGAACCTCCGACCCACGCATTACGAAAGCGACAAATTGATCGTAAGCTTTGATTCGATAAACCATTGACCGCGGGGCGCTCGTTGCAATTGCAGTACCGTGCACTACGGCGCATGACTCAATCCCGCAGAAATCCCGCAAGGATCTTAGAATCCAAATTACTGGTTGGGCGCACGTCGAATTGTCCGGATCGGTTTTTTGCCTGCATCGAACACCTGGTTCGTAGCCACGAACGTTAACGGCCGGGTCGCCGCGGGCGATTGCTCACCCGCGGCTCCCACAGATCCGGACGTGCGAGATTCCCGCATCCGGCTCCTCAGACTACGAAGTCGCTGCGCCACGGTAAATACTGTGAACAACGCGCGCGGGGGGAAGTGGGTAGCGGCGACGCAAGCGATCGAACTGCGCCCAGTTCAGGCGCGCCTTGCGCGAACGGCGGCTGAGCCACTTGCGCCAGCAACGTTCGACCTCGTAACGGAAGCGGAGAAGCGCCGTGGCGTTCCCCGTGATCCCGTAGTAGGCGTAGTGCCCCTGGAGTTTGCGACTCAATGCCATCTGTTGCTCGGCCACCGGCAAATGTCGATGCGTCCGACACCATGCGGTCACCCGCTTCAGCGCACGGCTGAAGCGAGCCTTGGCCGTCTTGCGCCTCACCACCCAACGTCCCTGCCGGGAACGTCCCCAAAAGTGGGTGAACCCCAAAAGCTCAAAGCTACGTTCGCGTTGCGAACCCTCGCCTGAGCCCGGCGGACGGCAAAAGTCCACCAAACGGGTCTTCTCGGGATGCAGCGTCAGACCGTACTTCCCAAATCGTTTCGGTAATACGGCCAACACCCGTCTCGCGTCCTCCTCCCGCTCGAACGCCAGTACTGCATCGTCGGCAAAACGAATTTCCATCGCTCGCCCGCGCAGTCGCGGTTTGACTTCTTGCTCAAACCACATGTCCAGCACTTCATGCAGATAGAGGTTCGACAACAGCGGGCTGATCACTCCACCTTGAGGGGTACCCCGCTCCGGGTGCCTGACCACCCCTTCTTCCATGACCCCAGCATTCAACCACTTCCCAATCGCACGGCGGATCACACCGTCGCGCACCCGTTGGCCCATAAAGTGCCGAAGGTGAGTTCGGTCAACGTCATCGAAGAAGCTCTGAATATCGAGGTCAATGATCCATCCGCCCCCGATCTCCATCAGCCCCTGCCACAGCGCCTGCAGCGCTTGGTGGGCACTGCGTCCCGGGCGAAACCCATACGAGCATGACAGAAAATCCTGCTCATACACGGGTTCCAGCACCATCAGCACCGCCCGCTGCAGAACCTTGTCTTCCAACGTCGGAATGCCAATGGGCCGGGTCTTCTTCCGCGTACCGTCCTTCGGAATGTGAACCCGCCGCACCGCCGGCGCCCGATAGCGTCCGGACTTGAACCGCCCGAGCAAGCTCGACAGGTTCGCCTCCAGATGCGCCTCGTACGCCTCGGCCGTCACACCATCCACTCCGACCGCGCCGTCCTTGCGCGTACGCCGGTATGCCTCGCGCAACCACACCTCGTCGATGTGATGCGCTAACGTCGAAAGCTCCAACTTCGGCTCGATACGAGCCAGTGTCGCTAGCTTCTCTTGTCGCGTTGAGATGATTTCGCGGCTCGATGTCCTCGTCATCTGTCCCTCGAGAAGCCCCATAGCCCGGTCTACCGCTTCCCTCCATCGGCTCCCCTGGGGCAGGTTCGCCGACTTCAACGGTCTTATCAGTAGACTCCGACTCCTCGTCCTCCCTCCCGCGTCGCTTCGTTGCCTTCGCTTCGCGGTACCACTGCGTTGCCCCTCTTCGCTCCCCCGGGTCGGAACCCCTCCCGACGGCCTGGACCATTTCTAGCGCGGCGCCCTCGCCGCCTTCTTCACAATGGAGAAAACGAGGTCTCCCAGGTTCCTGGACGACCCTTGTCTGCATGCCCCGCTCTTCGACCCCGGCGGACTGCTTGCATCAGGCCATTGCAACGCAAGCAATGCTGCCTTCCGCCTACTTAACGACGTCGGCTCCGCAGCTATCACTATCGAGGCTCTATCACGCGGCCTGCAGGCTCCCTGTGTACGCTTCGCAGCCGGGGTCACCCCCGGTCCACGCAACACTCGGTTCCGGCTGGTGGCCAACCTTTGCCGGCTCAGGACTTGCACCTGTTGGGTCGCAAAGAAAGTTTCCGTCATATGCATCCGTCTATATGACTTCCTCCTTCACCAAGCTTTGCCTGGCGCAATAA
>DASVDU010000182.1:0-16994 GCA_036380915.1 Hyphomicrobiaceae bacterium
TTGCTGCCCTTGCCAACCAGGAGCATGGTTGTCTTCGAAGTCGTTCTGGCGGGTCCACATGATTATCGATCCGCCACCTCATGATCGCGTTCACAGGCGTCGGCTGCCCTGCGTCTGCTCCACATTCAGATGGCGCAGATACTACCTCGGACTCAGCCCTTGCCTCTCGTCCTGGCGGACGAGAACTCTGCAAGGCGATTCAACTCATTCGGCATCGCGTCCCTCCTTCTCGCCGCACTTCGTGATCCGGCCCGTATAGTCCATCTGACCCGACTGATATCGTCGCGCTGTCAAGCTCGCATGGGCGCGGACCGTGCGCGATTTAGTGAACCGGCTCGGGTCGCTTTGAGTTCGAAAGTATGTGCTGCCGCACGAGAGAATCCTCACCACCCCTGAGAATCGCGACGCGGAAGCGGCGATCGCGACTTTCAAGTAGCTATCCGCCTACTTGACCAAAGTGTACGCCACCATGCGCGAATGGAAGCGCCGACGCCAATCAACGAAGAGCTCGCCCGTGGCTTAGGCATCGGTCAAAGGCTTGATCGGGGATAGCCGGGCTCACCCACGAAGAGGCCGGGACCGGCTCTCCTCCGCAACTCCTGCCCAAGGTCCGCGCCCAATCGGGTAGCATCCGATGGGGGACCAGAGCGACAACTCTCCCACAGGGTCCGTCCGTCAGAGCTGGCGATCAGACCTCGGAGGGTCAGAGTTTTGTCGGCAGACAGAGTGCCGAGACCGGCGATCGGCGTCCGGCAGGAGCCGTCGAGCGTGGCCAAAAGGCTGCGCTCGGCGGCGATACAGACTTCGGTTGACCGGTGGCTCAGCGGCGCAAGCAACGCGCGGGCGAGATCGTTCGCGCTGCGGATTTCGATGCCGAGGGCGCCTTGCGCAACAGCGGGCAGCATCTCCTCGACAGGCAGAACTGCGGCGATCGCGTCCGTCCGCCCGATCCGCTCAAGACCAGACAACGCGAGGAGCGTCGCGTCCACAGTACCAGCCTCCAGCTTTCTTAGGCGCGTGTTCGCGTTGCCACGGAACGGCACGACCCTAAGATGCGGCCACTTGTGCAAGATCTGCGCCTGCCGGCGCAGCGATGCCGTTCCGACAACCGATCCGGCCGGAAGCTCCGCAAGGCTTGTCGCACGTGTTGAAATGAACGCATCGCGCGGATCGTCGCGTTCCAGCAAGCAAGCGATTTCGAGACCTTGCGGGAGCCAGGTCGGAACATCCTTCATGGAGTGAACGGCCATATCGATCGATCCAGCGAGCAGAGCCTCCTCGATTTCTTTGGTGAAGAGCCCCTTCCCTCCGATCTCTGCGAGAGTCCTATCCTGGGCGCGATCGGCCGTCGTCTGAATGACCACAATATCGATGGCATCGTTTTGCCGGAGATCTGGATTCGCAATGCGTAACGCATCCCTAACGCGATGCGTCTGCGCGAGGGCCATAGGACTCCCGCGGGTGCCAATGCGCAGTAGAGGTGACCCCATGCTTCCTCCAATCTTTCGGACCGGCTTATAGGAGGAACGGAGCATCCGAGCAACGTTGAACGTCAATTGCTCGGATTCTCGAGACCATCACATCAAGCGAACGCAGAAACTACTTCGCGCAAGCAGGATATGACCAAACCCAAAGTCATCCCGCTCTAGTGGAGACCTGTGCGCGGGTCGCGCTGGACGCATGATTATCCGCTATTCGGCCGCGTAACGCGTGTTGGCGGTGTCGGATGGGGGGACCGGGCTCGCCAAGGTGCGCGGCGCTCATGGTGTTGCGGTGCTCGTCAAGCCGCCGTAACGATCCTCAGACCACGCTTGAGGTTGTAGGCGATGGCTGTGAGACGAACCTGGACAGCGGCCTTGGCCAGTCCTCGCCACCGCATGCGATGCAGGCCATAGCTTCGCTTCCAGGTGCCGAAGATCTTCTCGATGCGGGCCCGCAGATGGTGGATGGGCTGTTTCCAGACGCCGAGCCGCGCCAAAGTTTCCTGTTCGTCGTGGCCCCACATACCGGTGGCGACGATGCGCGGCGTGCCACCCTTGGCGCGGACGGCATTGCCGAAATGGCTGCCCCGATAAGCACTATCGGCAAAGACATCGCCAGGCTCGTCAGGCAAGGCACCGGGACCAGCCCTGCCGTCATTGACATTGGCGAGCGTGACGGCGACTTCTTCGACCAGAGCCGTGCCGGCATCGGCGCCGACATGGGCCTTGAAGCCATGGACGGCTGGCCTGCCCTTGTGCTCGACCCAGCGCGCTTCGCCATCCTCTTGTTGAGCTGGCCGGTGACCGCCTCGAACAGCGATTTGCCCAGGTCATGAGCGACAAGGGCCTTGCGGAAGCGAACGAAGGCCGTGCGTTCCGGCGTTGGCTCCGACGATGAAAACCCGCAAAACCGCACCAATCCGTCGACGCGCCATCGATCACCTCAATCCTTGCACAAACTGAGGGAATCAAAAGCAACGCGCCACGTCCAGCGCCACTCGCGCACAGGTCTCCTAAAAGAGGGTGGCGTACCAATAGGGTTACGAAGCTGAGAATTGGCGCCTTACGGTGCCGTATCGCAATTTATTTTAGATCGCGTCACATCTTCGACCATCTCGCGCTAGAAGGGAACGTCAGCGCGACCAATCGCGCGCGAGCGCGGCGTGGCCTTGAGCTTGCTTGCCAATCGGCTGGCTGCTCACGCGATCCGGCGCCCCGGCCGTTCCCGCTCTTGCGCGCGGCAGCATCGAGACAATGCCTTCATCAGCGGTCGCGCGGCCATCAGCTATGGCGAGCGGACCGGCGCCAACCCCGGCGCGGTGATCCGTGGGTGCCAGTGAGCGGCAGGGCGCGGGGCATGACGCGCGACGAGGAAACGAGCCGCGCCTGACGCGACGGGGGACTGATCCCGGCACGCCGAGACCTGGATCGCCGTCGTCGCCGGGTCAGGTCTCGCGCGCCGCCTGCCGCAGGAGCCACCGCCGGAAATGCTTGACCACGGCACGATCCTCCGAATCCGTGGGCCGCAAAAGAAAGTAGCCATAGCCGTCGAGCTCAATGTCGAACGGCTCGACCAGCCGGCCGGTCGTGATCTCGTCTTTGGCCAGATCGTCGGCCAGAACCACGCCCTGGCCGTCGATCGCGGCTTGAACCCGGACCACGGGGTCCGACAACACGGTCGACTGCGGGACATCGGCGCGGCTGAGCCCGGCCCGCCTGAGCCACTTATCCCAGAGGTCAACCGTCGGCACGTCGCGCAACAAACAGTGATGTCTGAGGTCGCCCGGCGATCGCAAGGCGTGCGCCCCCCGCAGGAGGCGTGGGCTGCACATCGGACGTTTCGTCATGGCAAGCCACAGTTCGACCTTGCAGCCTTGCCATTTTCCATCGCCCCAGCGGATGGCGAGATCGACATCGCTGATCTCGAAATCGTCGGCATTGACCGAATGCTGGAAGCGCACTGTGGTGTCGGGATGCCGCTCCAGAAAGTCGATCAGGCGGCGGGACAGCCACCTTGTGGCGACATAGGTGCTGACGGCGATGGTAAGAACATTACCCGCCGGCCGCTCGGTGATGATCTCGATCTCTCGGCCGATACCGTCGAAGGCCCGGCGGCACGCCCGGGCAAGCGCTGCGCCCTTGTCGCTCAAGCGAACCTGTCGGGTCGTACGCACGAAGAGTTCGGTGCGTAGCTCTGCCTCGAGCTTCGCGATCTGCGCACTGACGGCGCCTTGGGTGACACCAAGTTCTTCAGCTGCCTTGGTAAAGCTCAAGTGCCGCGCCGCGGCATCAAAGGCCTGCAGGGTCTTTAATGAGGGCAGCTTGGCGGTCATGCTGTACCCCAATTCATTTCCTCAGCTAATGAATATAGAGAAAAATTCGTTTGTCGGCACAACACGTTATGTGCAGGCATAGAGTCTAACAAATTATCTCACCTATCGGATGTAGGCTCCAGGACTATCCGTGGAGACCGACACTTCCGGAGGTTGGAGGCATGGTCGCGAAGATGAAATCCACACCCGAAATGGCCTTTGGCCGGGATCTGGTTATCGACAAGAAGCAGTTGAAGCCGTTCGTTAGGCGCACGAACTGGCATGGGCTCGTGAACTTCTCAGTCCACATGAGCCTTCTGGGTCTGGCGGGCGGGTTGGTCGCGGTAACACTCGGCAGCTGGTGGGTCCTGCCGAGCATGATCGCGTATTCCCTAGTGATGGCGTTCCTCTTCAATCCCGTCCATGAATGCAGCCACGGGACGGTATTTCGCAGCCGGGCCCTGAACGAGACCGTCTACTGGATCGTCTGTCTCATCTACATGGTGCCGCCGACGTTCTTCCGCTACGCCCACGCCACGCACCACACCTTTACCCAGATTCGGGGGCGGGACCCGGATATGATGCCTACCCAGATGACGCTGTCGAAGTACGCGAAATTCCTCGTCGGGGTGACGTTCTGGAAGCGCAATCTCTTGTGGTTCTTATGGCATCCCTTCGGCTACATCGACCCGGCGCAGCGTTACTACCTGCCCGAAAGCGAAATCCCGCGGGTGGTGCGCGAAGCGCGGATCATCATGGCCATTTACGGGGTGATCGCGGCACTCTCGGTCTACTACGGCTCGTGGGCGGCGGTGATCTTCTGGGTGCTGCCGCGCCTGATCGGTGAGCCTTCTATGCGCGCGGTGCGGATCGCCGAGCACGCCGAATGCCACGAAGGCGGCGATCTGCGCAAGAACACGCGCACGACGCGGGCTTCTGCGATCCTGCGCTTCCTGTTCTGGAACATGCCCTATCACGCTGAGCATCACCTATGTCCCATGGTGCCATTCCATGCGCTCGGGCGGCTGCACGGAGTAGTGGGCCACAAGCTTCATCCGGTGGGCGACAGCTATCCCGCAGTGCATGCCGAAGTGATCGACAAGATCAGGCGCCACGAGGGCGTGACCTGGGCGCCTGGCATTGCGCACGCCGAGCAGACAAGGTGAGGAGGTGCCGAGCGACATGAGCGGGAATTGGCATGAAGTGGCAGTCGTCGGAGACATCGACGAAGACGACGTGATCCAGGTCGAGATCGCCGGTCGGGTGCTGGCGATCTACAACTCCGGCGGCGAGTTCTTCGCTTCCGACGGGATCTGCACCCACGAGTTCGCCTGTCTGGCCGATGGGCTGGTGATGGACGGCATCATCGAATGCCCGCTGCACCAGGGCCGGTTCGACATCAAGACGGGCAAGGCCAAGTCCCCGCCGGTGTCGGTCGATCTCAAGACCTATCCGGTGAGGGTCGAGGGCACGGCCATCCATGTCCAACTCGACGACTGAGGTTTTGCGTGGCACCTTCACAGGCTCACGTGATCGTCGGAGGCGGGCAGGCCGGAGCCTGCGCTGCGATGGCCATGCGCGAAGCGGGATTTGACGGCCCAATCACCGTGATCGCAGAAGAGCCCCACCCTCCCTATGAGCGGCCGTCGCTTTCGAAGGAACTGCTCCGCACCGGCGCTGGACCTGTCTTCATCTGGCCAAGCGGATGGCAAGACGAAAACGGCGTGACTCTGCTTTCGGGAACACGTGCGATGCATCTCGACCTCGATCGTCACGTGGTCACAACCAGCGACTACGGCGAGATCGCCTTTAATCGGCTGCTTCTGGCCACAGGAGGCATTGTCCGCCGCCTTGAGCTTGCGGGTACCCACTTGGCGGGTATCTGCGCGCTGCGCTCGCTCGATGAGGCGTCTGCCTTGCGCGTTGCGCTGACGACCGCACGCAGACTGATCGTCATCGGTGGCGGCCTGATCGGCCTCGAGGTCGCCGCCAGCGCCCGCAGACTTGGCGTCGATGTCACCGTCCTGGAGGCTGCCCCAGCCCTGCTCGGGCGCATCGCGCCGGCGGAGATCGCCGCTCTGGCGCTGCAGACGCATCTCGAGCACGGCGTCGACATTCGGCTCAACGTGCAGCCGGCCAGTTTCCTTGGTCGCACGCACCTTCAAAGCGTGAAGCTTGTCGACGGCACGGTAATCGAAGGCGACTTGGCGGTCGTCGGGATCGGCATAACCCCGGCCACGGACCTCGCGGCCCGCGCCGGCCTTGCCGTGGACGACGGGATCCTCGTCAACCAGCGCTGCCGGTCCTCACACCGGCGCGTTTATGCTGCCGGCGATTGCGCACGGCAGATGCGGCCGAACGGCGGTCGCGCGCTCAGGCTGGAGAACTGGACCAATGCACGCAAGCAGGCGGCCGTCGCGGCCCGCAACATGTGCGGCGCGAACGAGGCGTTCGACGAAGTGCCCTGGGGCTGGTCGGAGCAGTACGATCTCTTGCTCCAGTTCGCCGGTGCACCGCTTTGCTGGACCAATAGGATCGTCCGCAGACTTCGCAACGGGCTTCTCGTTCTCGAGCTTGACGGCGGCATCGTCACCGCTGCGGCCGGAGTCAATTGCAGCAAGGAGATGTTGCTCGCAAGCCACATGATCAAAGCACGCACGCATGTCGATCCGACCCTGCTCCAGGACCCCTCGCAGCCCCTCAAGGCGATGCTCAAAAGTGCGTAAAGCAGGACGTACGCTATGGCCAAGCTGAGCGTCCGCGAGCTGCTTGATGGAAAGGGCACGTGCCAGCGTACCTTCGTGCAAGTCACCACGGCCGAGCAGGCGGTCGCGGCCGAGGAAGCCGGCATCGAAATGATCGGCACCGCCTATCTCGAGGAACGAAGGAGGATCCCGAACGCTGTACCCAACACCCACTTCCAGTTCGGCCTGCAATACGGGAAGTACGTGAACGCAGATGAGGCAATGCGCGCAGCCTTCAGCGCGATAGAGGACGGCGCCACCACCATCTACTGTGCAATGAGCACCGGCGTCATCGAACGTCTGGCGCGCGAAGGCGTGCCCGTGATCGGCCATGTCGGCCTCGTTCCGCCGCTTGCCACCTGGGTTGGCGGGCTGCGCGCGGTGGGCAAGTCGCCTGAGCAGGCTGTGGCCATCTATCGGAAGGTCAAAGACCTCGAGGCTGCCGGCGCGTTCGCTGTCGAAATGGAGATTATCCCGCATCGGCTGGCGAGCGAGATCTCCAGGCGGACATCGCTGTTCACTATTTCCCTGGGTTCGGGCCGCGGCTGTGACGCGCAGTACCTGTTTTCCGCCGACATCCTCGGCGAGGCCTCGCGCGTGCCGCGACATGCCAAGACGTATCGAAACCTTGCCGCGGAATATACGCGTTTGCAGGGCGAGCGCGTGGCGGCCTATGCGGAGTTCGCCGCTGATGTCGGCGCTGGCAGGTTTCCTTCCTCGGCCCACACGGTCGAGATGACCGAGTCGGATTTCGAGCGCTTTCTGCACGAGATCGAGTGATCAAACGCCTTGATGACTCCGCGGGGAAAACACGCCCGTCGGGCCGGAGGCCTCCGTCCTCATGAGGGTTGCACGGAAGCGGATAAGCAACTCCGACTTAATTCGAAACGGACAGCTCGAACCTCTCGCCGGGAAAGAATTTTTCTAGTCTGACGTCGGCGGTGCGGGCGTGACCCTCCATGCCTTCCAAGCGTGAAATTCTTGCCGTTGCTTCGGCAATGACCTTTGCGCCTTCGCGCGTCCCGCGTTGCCAAGTGACCGTCTTCATGAACTTGTGGACTGACAGTCCGCCGGTGTAGCGCGCCGCTCCCGAGGTCGGCAGAACGTGATTGGGGCCGGAAGCCTTGTCGCCGAAGGCCACCGTCGTTTCCTCTCCGAGAAACAGCGACCCGTAGGACCTGAGGCGCCCCAGCCACCAGCCGAGATCGGTCGCCTGCACCTGAAGGTGTTCCGGCGCATAGCGGTCCGCTACGGCTGCCATTTCTTCGCGATCGCTGCAAAGAATAACCTCCGCATAGTCCCGCCATGCGGCTTCGGCGTTCTTGGCGTTCAATTCCGGTAATTGCCCGATCAGCGCCGGCGCTTCGCGCATCACCGCTTCGGCCAGGGCCGGATCTGTGGTCACAAGCCAGACCGGAGAATTGTAGCCATGTTCGGCTTGGCCAATCAGATCCCAAGCCACCACCTGGGGGTCGGCGGTTTCGTCCGCGAGCACCATCGAGTCCGTCGGGCCCGCGATCATGTCGATGCCGACCTTCCCGAAGAGGATGCGCTTGGCCTCAGCCACGTACTGGTTGCCCGGGCCAACGAGGATGTCTGCCTTGGGCAAGCCGAACAGGCCCAGCGCCATCGCCGCGACGCCCTGCACCCCGCCGAGGTTGAGGATCTGATCCGCTCCGCAAAGATCCATGGCAAAAAGCGTCGCCGGCGAAATGCCGAGGCCCGGCCGCGGCGGTGAACAGGCGGCGATGTGCGAAACGCCGGCCACCTTGGCCGTCGTGATCGTCATCATGGCGGACGCGATGTGGCTGTAGCGGCCGCCAGGCACATAACAACCTGCGGCGCTCACGGGTATTTGTTTCTGTCCGGCCCAGAAGCCCGGCACGATTTCGATGGAACAATCGGCGATGGTCTCTTTCTGAGCCTCTGCGAAACGCCGGATGTTGTCATGGGCGAAGCGGATGTCATCCTGCAGCCGTTGCGGGACGAATTCCCTGGCCGCCTCGACAACCTCCGGCGCGACCAGGATGTCGCCCTCCCACTTGTCGAGATCGCGTGCGAAGCGGCGGGCGACATCGTCCCCTCCAGCTTCCAGCTCGTCGAGCATGACCTGGACCGTCGCCCGCACATCGCCCTGGTCAGTTTCTGCCGTTCGGGCGGCCTTCTTCAAATAGGTAACACTCATAACCGAACTCCAGCCATCTAAGCGGATTTACATTTTGCCCTTCCAGGGCACGACCCTGCGTTCGATGGCGCGCATGAGAAGGTCAAAGAGGTAGGCAATCACCGCGATGACGATGATTCCCATAATCACAACTGCAGTCTGAAGAAACTGGGAGGCCGAGAGCACCATGTAACCGATGCCCCGTGTCGCTGCGACCATCTCGGCCGCCACCAGCGTGGTCCAGCCGAAGCCGATGCCAATCCGCATAGCCGTCAGGATTTCCGGCATGGCCGCCGGCAGGATGATATGGCGCAAGACCTGCCAGCGCGTCGCCCCAAAGGAATAGGCCGCGTGAATCTGCTCGATCGCCGCGGAACGCACGCCGGCGCGCGCGCCGAGGGCGACAGGTGCGAAGACCGACAGGAAGATCAGCAGCACTTTCGAGGTCTCGCCGATCCCGAACCAGATGATCATGAGGGGAAGGTAGGCGAGCGGCGGAATCGGTCGATAGAACTCGATTGGCGGGTCGAAAATACCCCGGATCATGGGACTGACGCCCATGGCCAGCCCGAGCGGGATTCCGACGATACAGGCAAGCATGAAGGCACCGAAGACGCGTCCGGTCGAAATCAGCACGTGGCCCCACAGCGGCGTGCCGGTGAACCCCTGGTTCCAGATGACGAAGAATTTCTCCACGACCGCCTGCGGTGAGGGCACGAACAGTGGCTTCACCAATCCCATGGCGGTGACCAGCCACCAGACGAACAACAGGACACCGATTGTCGCAAGACTTAGCCACCTGGTGTCGCCCGCCCCGGGAACACCATAGGTCTCCCCAGGCTTGGTGGGCCGCCCCCGTGAAAGTCGTGCCGGCACGCCAGGGAGGGAGCGGCGCGTTCTGGCAGCATTCCTCACGCCGTGATCCATCATGCGGCCTCCTCGTCGGAGAAGATGATGCTCAGCACCTCTTCGCGAAGCGCGATGAATTCGGACGACGCCTTGACCGAGCGGGCGCTGCATCCCTCTAGAAACATACGGGAAAAAGGAAGATGGAAGCGATGGGTGATCCGACCTGGACGTGGGGACATCACGATCAGCTTGGTACCCATGAACAGCGCCTCTTCGACGCTGTGAGTAATGAAGAACACCGATTTGCCAGTATCATTCCACATACGTAGGATCAGTTCCTGCGCCTTTTCACGGGTCAGCGCATCGAGGGCGCCCAACGGCTCATCCATCAGAAGCAGCTTGGGATCGCAGGTCAACGCACGGGCAATGCCGACACGCTGCTGCATGCCGCCGGACAGCGCATAGACGGGCGCATTTTCGAAGCCGTGGAGCCCGAGCAACTCAATGAAGTGGTCGCCGACCTTATAGCGATCCGCCTTGGCATGACCCTGCAGCATAAGGCCGAAGGCGACGTTGTCGCGGACATTGAGCCAAGGCAACAGGGCATGCTTTTGGAAAACAACCGAGCGGTCCGCCCCGGGGCCGTCGATGCTGGCCCCGTCGAGCCGGATCGTCCCGCTCGTCGGCGCCAGAAAGCCGGCGATCAGGTTCAAGAGGGTGGATTTGCCGCAGCCCGAAGCCCCGAGGGCGACGACGAAGTCGCCGTCGTCGACGGCCAAGTTGATCTGCTGTAAGGCCTCGGTCGCAGGCCGGCCACCAACCGCCGGATAGACCACGCACGCATTGTCGATCTGAAGCCCCATCTTCAAGGTTACTCCCTGCCCGATGGCCCCGGCCTCCATGGGGAGGCCGGGATGGATTTGCCTGCGGGCAATCAGCGAACAGCCTTCTTTACGTAATCAACTGTAACATAGCTCGAATAATCGTCTGCAACGTCGTCGAGGCGACCAGCGGATTTGAGGAATTCGGCCGTTGCTTTCAAAGTTTTGGCAATCGAGCCCCCCAGCCACTGCGGCTTCAGTTGCTCTGCCAGGGGCAGGAAAGTGTAGCCCTGGATGGTTTCCGGCACCTGTCGCGGATCCGCGCCGGTCTGGGCGGCGATCGCCTTGATCGGCGCACTGTCGGCGGTCCAGGCGGCCGGGTCCTTGAGATAGGCCTCGTTGGCATCGTCGAAAGTGCGGATGAAGGCGATCAGGCCCTTCTCGTGCGACGCCGCGAAGTCCCTGTTCACAACCCAAGCATTGAAGGTGGGATAACCCCAAGCGGCCACCTCACCAGCTCCGATGAGGCGCTCGCCGGTCTGGAGGATCTCGGTTTGCGTCGGCGGCCAGACGAACGCCGCATCGATGGCCGACTGCTGCCAAGCCGCCGCGATCTGGTCCGGCGACATGTTCATGATGGTCAGTTCATGTTCGGCGATACCAGCGTGCTTCAGCGCCCCCATCAGGGAGAAGTGGGCCGTCGAGCCGATCGGCACGGCGACGCGCTTGCCCTTGAGATCAGCCAGCGTCTTGATCCCGGAACCGTTCCGGACGATCAACGACTCCGAGTTGCCGATGACGTACTCGATCATGAACATCTCCAGATCGACGCCCTGCGTGGCAGCGATGGCGAGCGGCGAGGAGCCGAGTTCGGCAATCTTGATGTCGCCAGAAGCCATGGCCGCGATCACGTCCGTGCCAGACGCGAATTTGCGCCACTCCACGTCCCATCCGGTTGCATCCGCGAACTTATGTTCATGGGCCGCCCACTGCGCGGGCGTCGGGTCGCCGAAGGTGGCCACAATGACCTTTTCCGCGGCTTGCGCCGCTGTCGCCAGCATAGCCGAGGCGATTAGGCTGCCGAAAAATACTCCCCAGCGCTTGTTCTTCATTTGAAGCTCCTGTTCCGATTGGTTCATGGTGAACCGGCAACGGCGCTACCTCGCCACGCCGGTCCTTCTTGGGGTCTCCTCGCAGAGACGGAAAACGACCCTCCTTGCCTGAAGCGCCGTCACGCGGATCCACCGGGCGCCGCCCGGTCGTCGATCGGCCCACCAGAGATTTCCCTGACCGACGGGCCGCCCGAAAATGCCACCACGGCGCCGGCCAGCACATCAATCGTATCGACGACGGGAAGGTCCTTCGGGATGACGTCGGCGATGATCGACAATTCGCTGCAGGCGACCAAAAGGACGTCGGCCCCTTCGGCGCGCAATTCCTCAGCCGATTCCTTGAGTATTCCGCGTGCTTTGGCGTCGCGGCTGTCCGCCTTGATGGCTTTGATGCAGGCCAGCATGCGGTTCGGATCCGACGGATAAAGAGTCTCCAGGCGGCGGGCGGCGAAGGCGCGGTCGAAGATTCCAGTCACCCGGACTGCGGGAGACGCCAGCATGCCGACACGGCGTGATGCACGATTGCGCAGATTTCGCTCCAGCTCCGCGACGTGGTCGGCCGACAGCTCGATCATGTTGAGGAAGGGAATCATCGGGACTGCCGCGGCGATGAGGCCAGCATAATGGTGCGCCGTGTTGCAGGGCATCGCCAGGGCTGCAACGCCGGAATTGGCCAAACGGCGCGCCATGTCGACGAGGACTGGGCCCGGGTCTTCGCCGGTCTTCTCGATGATCGCCTTGATCCGCGACGGTACCTGCGTGTTGTTGTCCACCAGCAAGGGCACGTGGTCGCTGTCGTCCTGGGCTGGCGTCATCGCGACGATGCGCGACATCAAGAGGACCGTCGCCTCGGGTCCCATGCCGCCGAGAATGCCGATCCGGCGCTTGGGCGATGCGGCAGTCATTGGGCCGCTCCCTCCGGCGACAGGGCCGCGGTCGACGCTACGATGATATCGCCGATGTGTGAGCAGTCCGCGGTTGTGAAGGTCAAAGGGATCCGCATATCGAAAAGCCCCGACAGGATCTCGTCGGTCGCTGGCAGAGCCTGCGGCTGCAGGTATCGCCAGTTCTTATGAGTGCTGGTGAAAGCCACCGGCTCTTGATCGCCGAACCATTTGAGTTCGACGCCCAGAGAAGCGCAGGCGCCGACGAAAGCACGCGCGGCCTCTGCCGATATGCCGGGGATGAGAAACTGGATCGAGCTGCCGACATAGCGTTCCTGCAGCGGACGAACCGGCAAATAGACTGCGTTGGCGCCGCGCAGCTTGGCTTGCAGAATACGATAGCGTTCGTTCCATCGCTCAATGTTGTTTTCGAGCTCGGCAAGTTGCGGTCTGAGGATCGAAGCCCGGAGATTGTCCATTCGCCCGGAGAAATTCGGCGTGTCGAGGCGGATGTCGGCGAAGACCGCCGGGTCTGGGGCAGCGCCGTGCCGCTCGTAGAGCATGTACGATCCAGACATTATGATCGCCCGGGCCATGAACTCGGCATCCTCGGAGGTGAGTAGTCCGCCTTCTCCGGAATTCATATGCTTGTACGTCTGGGTGCTGAAACAGCCGGCGAGGCCAAAGGACCCACTTTTGCGCCCATCCCAAGACGCCCCCATCGTATGTGCGCAGTCTTCGATCAGAATCAGACCGCGCCGGACGACGAGTGCCAGGAGGGCATCCATGTCCGGCATATGCCCGCGCATGTGGGACAGCAGCAGGAAGCGAGCCTTTGAAGCCGATGCCTTGCGTTCGAGGTCATCGAGATCAATGACGAGATCGCGCGTGGTCTCGACGAAAATGGCCCGTCCGCCCGCATTGACGATAGCCCCCGGTACGGGCGCGAGGGTAAAGGCGTTCGTGAGCACCGGCTCGCCCGGTTCAAGCCCAGCCGCGCGCAAGGTGATCTGTAGGGCATATCCGCCCGACGCACAGGCGAGGCAGTAGCGGCTGCCCTGATAGGCAGAGAATTCGCGCTCCAACATCGAGGCTTCAGACGTTTCCGCCACGAGGGTGTTGTAGCGATGCAGGCGACCCGAGCGAAGCACTTCCACCGCTGCGGCAATGCCCTCTTCGCTGATCGGCTCCTGCTGGGTGAAGTTGCCCTTGAACGGCCGGAGCTTCATCGAGCCGCCTCCGTTGATCGTCACTGGGCCGCGGCCATTGCGGCGCGCTGGCCGAAATCAAAGGCGGCGGTATAGCCGAATAGGGCTGCCGACCCACCGGTATGTACAAACACCACCCGCTCGCCCTTCTTGAAATGACCCTTGCGAATCAGATCAATCAGCCCGGCCGCGCCCTTACCTGAGTAGACGGGATCGAGAAGAATGCCTTCAATCTGGGCGAACATCTCGATCGCCTCGATGGTGCTCGCGGCGGGAATGCCGTAGCCTTCCCCGACGTAGTCGCAGTTCGCGACGGCGTCCTCGCGGGCAACGACGCCGGGACAACCAAGCTTTTCCGCCGTGGCGGCGGCCAGTTTGAAGACGTTTTCCTCCTGCTTGGCCTTCGGCGCGCGTACCCCGATGCCCAGAAGGGGAATGTTGGCGTTGATCGTCTTCAGGCCAGTCACCAACCCCGCCTGCGTCCCGGCGCTTCCGGTCGCATGGACGATATGGTCGATCACCAGCCCCCGGTCGTTGGCCTGCGACACCAGTTCAAGAGCGCAGTTGACATAGCCCAACGCCCCCGTCGGGTTGGATCCGCCCCCCGGGATCACATAGACCTTGCGCCCTTCTGCACGGAAGCCTTTGGCAACGGCCTCCATTTCGGCATTCATGTCCATGCCGCCGGGCCGCTTCTCGGCGGTCGCACCATGCAGGAAATCGAGAAAGACGTTGCCGTTCGTATTGTAATTAGGATCCCTCGATCCCGTCCGGTCTTCCAGCAGAATGTGGCAGGAAAGCCCGAGCTTGGCTGCAAAGGCCGCCGTTTGCCGCGCGTGGTTCGACTGCGTCGCGCCCTGCGTCATGACCAGGTCCGCCCCTTGGGCTCTTGCCTCGGCCATCAGGAATTCGAGTTTGCGAGTCTTGTTTCCGCCGGTTGACAGGCCGGTGCAATCGTCGCGCTTTATCCAGATTTCGGGCCCGCCAAGGTGACGCGACAGCCGCTCGAGAGGCTCGAGAGGCGTCGGAAGATGAGCGAGGCGAATCCTCGGAAATCGCGCGAGATGCATTGGATACCTCCTGTCGGAAAAATGCACGATTCCGATGATGTACGTGAGCATATTCGCTTGCAAATGCGAAATTGCGGGCAAAAAATGCAATTTATGCATGTTATTGGAAGCTGGCATGCGCCTGGAATGGATTGAGGATATCCTGGCGATTCTGCGAGCAGGCTCGTTGAGCCGGGCTGCGGAGCAGCGCTACCTGACCCAGCCAGCCTTTTCCCGGCGGATTAGGTCGATCGAGGAATACCTTGGCGTTGAACTGGTCGACAGGACGCGAAAACCCGCCCAACTGCGCCGATCGGTCCTGGAAAAGCAGCAGCGATTGGAGGAATTGGCCGAGGGCTTGCACAACCTGCTCTACGAATTGCGTGAGCAGGATCGGAAGATCGAAAACCGCGTCACGATTGCCAGCCAGCACGCAATCACCACGTCCGTAGCCCCGACTCTGGTTAAGCGGTTATCGACGGACACGGATACGCACATTCGCCTGCGATCTGCCAATCGGGACGAATGCTTCAACCTTCTCGTTACAAGACAGGCCGACCTGACGCTCACCTACCGTTCGCCTGACGAGCAACTGCCACTCGAAGGGGCCTACCTCGAAAAGTGCGACCTGGGCGAGGAGCAGTTGATTCCCGTCTTTGCGACCGACGCGCTATCCGCTCTCAACGATGGCTACCGCGCGGGAGAATTGCCGGTTATCGCCTACCCGGCCGATGTGTTTCTCGGCGAGGTGATGAACCGGGAGATCTTTCCGAAGCTGCGATCCCAGTCGTTCTTGAGAGCCAAGGCGGAAACGGCGCTGACGCTGGCGGCGTTGCAACTTGCACTAACCGGCGTCGGCGTCGCTTGGGTACCCCGTTCCCTGGCGGCAAAGGACATCGCCTACGGTAATCTCACCGAGCTGAGCCACATTTTCTCCAAGGCGCGGCTGACGATCGGGGCGATCAGACTCGCCGGCTCGAAATCGCCTGCCGAGCAGGAGGTATGGAATATCATAGGCGGGCATACCGCATCTTCGGGCGAGCAAACATCGGCCGCCATCGGCGAAGCGCGCGCAGACCGATGCCGGATCACCTCGGCGCCCGCTCCTTCAGAATAAAGTCCCACCGAATGTTCAGCTGCCGCCGTATCGCCCAGACCCCGGCCATGTCCGGGCCGATGAAGGCGAGCGCGGCGCCGTTCCGGGCCTCGCAACGCCCCAGGGCGGAGCGCAACGCCGCCCCGGGATGGCGACGGCCACAGCGGGTCGCTCGGCATCAAGGCCACCGGACGCGAGGTGCCCAGTTTTGTACAGGAGTGGCGCCCCCGAGGGGACTCGAACCGCGAGCACCCGGCGCCCCGGCCGTTCCTGCTCTTGCGCGCGGCAGCATCGATCGGCAGGGCTGACGATGTGGCGAAGAATCGCGAACTGCCCGCCTCGGATATCCGGGGCGGGCGGTTCGTGTTTCTGGCGTGTCAACTGTCGTTGGTTGCGGGGGCCTGAAACCACCGACAGTTGACTCTGCGGTTATAGGTGCAAATCGAGGGCCTGAAACTACCGATAGTTAACTCAATCACGCCGGCCCCAAGTCGCCAGCGCAAAACCGCCGAAGTAGAGGTTTCGGGCTAAGGATGCCGGCTCACTTCAAGGGCTACCGCTTTACTGTTTCGAGCCACCCGGACGATGCACCGCAGCCGGTTCCGCCCGGCCTCTGGTCCGGATTCATTTTGAACAAGCTCCACATCGACGACGGCTGAAAGCCCTTCTATCGATAGCAACGAGCTGTTCCGTATCTGCAATACCGCTGGCGTCCGCACCAGAGGTCGCCTCAATCAGGTTCGCAGCCGAGGTGATGCCGCGCAAAGGAGCCAAGGGACCGCCGTATCGCCGGTGGGCGACCGATCCGTGGAGCACCCAAGCACCGAAAGGCATCTCCAATCTCCTTCCGTTGCGCCCGTCCCATTACTAAAAGAGATAGTAGAGCGTGCGCCTTGCGTGAACTGAGCCAGCCTGCGCTGATCAGGCCACGGGAAAGCAAATCCGTCTCGGCCCCGGCATATCCATAAGACGACGAAAGGATCGGGCCGTCCGCGACGCTGCGCGCTAGAACGACTGGAATTTCTGTTGCCGCCGCTTCAAGGGCTGCAACCATTCCGGGCGCGACATGGCCAGCGCCCATCCCGAGCACCACCAAGCCGTCGGAACCAACGTCCATGGCTGCGGCGACGAGCCGCCCATCGCCACCAATATCGGCCCCAAGAGTGTAGACCGCCGCCGTGACGCCGGGATGCGGGCGGATCAATGGCACTCGGTAGGGCTCCAGCCGAACGAGCAGGTGCAGATGCCCCTCGATGATCCAGCCCAACGGCCCC
>DASVDU010000183.1:0-2190 GCA_036380915.1 Hyphomicrobiaceae bacterium
CAGGGTCGCCAATTCGCCCAGGTCGCCGTTGTGAACCCGAGCGGGATTCTCGCCTAAAGCGCCAAAGCCGGCAATCGACACCAGTCAGCCGAGCGGATGCCGGCGAGAGAGTCGGCTGTCGGGAGGTGAACCGGACCGACCGCAGAAAGTGCTCGGATGGCTCTGTTTGACCGATGCCGTTGAAGAACTCGGTTGAGTTGGTGGCGTGAGCGTGATTCCGTCTTTCTCGTGACTTGCGGGGGGACGAATCGATGATGGGGCGGCAGCGGGCTGATCAGGCGCAGTTCTTCTATTCGTTTCATCTGGATGAGCGCATTCCGGCCTCGCATCTGCTGCGGAAGATCAATGTTTTCGTCAGCAAGGCGCTGGCAGACGTGCATCGCGAGATGGCGGCGTTCTACAGCCACACGGGCCGACCTTCGATCGATCCCGAGTTGATGATGCGGATGCTGATTGTCGGCTACTGCTACGGCATCCGTTCGGAGCGGAAGCTGTGCGAGGAGGTCTCGTTAAACTTGGCCTATCGGTGGTTCTGCCGGCTCGATCTGGACGACGCGGTCCCTGATCATTCGACTTTCTCGAAGAACCGTCATGGCCGCTTTCGCGAGAGCGATCTGCTGCGCCTGGTGTTCGAGCGCGTGGTGGGCATTTGCCTTACTGCGGGACTGATCAAGGGTGACGGCTTCGCGATCGACGCCAGCGTCATCGAGGCCGACGCCAGCCGCTATCATGGCGTCGAGCCGGAGAAGATCGACTGGAGCTCCGTTGAGCGGCCGACACGTGCCGTGCGCGAGTATCTCGACACGCTCGACAGCGCCGCCGAACCCGAGGCCGGGCGTAAAGCTCCGAAGGTGATCTCGCCGTCCGATCCGGCGTCGGCCTGGACTGCCAAGGCCAACAAGCGCGTTCAGTTCGGCTATGGCCTTAACTATTTGATCGACAACGAGCATGCGATCATCGTCGATGTCGAGCCGACGCCGGCGCGGACCTTCGATGAGGTTCGATCCACGGCGACCATGCTGGATCGCACGAAGGCGCGGTTCGGCATCAAGCCGAAGCGGCTCGCCGCCGACACCGCCTATGGGACCGGCAAGTTCCTCGGCTGGTTGGTCGACCAGGAGATCGAACCGCACATTCCGGTTTGGGATATGGGCAATCGGGACGACGGAACGTTCGGCCGATCCGACTTCATCTTTGATCCCGAACAGGACCAGTACATCTGTCCGGCGGGAAAGGTGCTGAAGCAGTTCCGGCGCAACTATGCGGTGGCGCGCACCGACAGCGCCCATGACGGCATCCGCAAGTACCGAGCATCTCAAAAGGACTGCCAGACCTGCGAGCTCAAGTCGCGATGCTGTCCAAACATGCCATCTCGCAATGTCCCGCGCAGCGTCCACGAAGAGGCCCGTGATCACGCCCGTCAACTTGCCGGAACGCCGCAGTTTGAGCGATCCCGGAACGAACGGAAGAAGGTCGAGATGCTGTTTGCGCATCTCAAGACCACGATGCGCTTCGAGCGAATGCGTCTCCGAGGGCTGTCAGGCGCCAGGGATGAGTTCCTCCTCGCAGCCATCGCCCAGAACCTCAGGCGCATGGCTCGACTAGCGGCAGCAGCACCAGCTTGAGCGCCCAGTGCGGGCCAAGGCCCACAGGAGCGCCATCCAAAAGCTCCGCTCACGCCATCAGCGGCCAGACCTCGACGCTCAATCAAACGAGTTTTTCAACGGCATCGACCCAATCCGGAAGTCGAGCGCGACAAGCACTTCAATGGAAGCTCACTACAGTGTCGCGGAGCCGCGGCGGCGGGCTGTCATACCGCATCTCGGTCAGCACGATCTTCCGGCGCGGCATGAATGGGAAGGGGCCGTCTCCTTCCCATAGCGGACAGCGAATGGCCGAGGACGAACACAGAGCAATCTACGTAACCACGTCTGACCTTCCCCGGAGCCGTGATCAGCGGTCGCCGATTTGCCCTACATCGGTCGTACGCCGGCGCGCAGGTGACGCCTATCACTCCCACCCCTCATCAAATGGAAACCGCCTCGCCCAGAACTCCTTGGGACGTGTGGCCTCGGTCGGAACTGAGCCCGATCCCGCTGTGCCTAGACTGGCACATACCGCTCCTGGTTGACCTTTCTCTGGTCCAGATAAAAACACCAGGAACTCACAAGACTCGTATACTACCAGCGC